>NZ_JBEXLL010000115.1:0-13616 GCF_040609955.1 Nocardia sp. NPDC004568 | reverse complement strand
TCCACCGGCAACCACACTCGCCGGTCCAGCACCTCCAGGCCTGACAGCGACTCATCCCCCCAGCCACAACTGACGGAAGTTCTCGGACGCTTACTCAATACGCGGTGCGCGGCCTTTGTGGAGGTCGAGGTGGCCGAGCGCGGGCCGGAACTGATGCGGGAGCTCTCGCGGGACGGCAATGTCGCGACCATCCAGCGAACCGCCGGTGACGGTGATCTGCTCCTGACCGTCATGACCTTCGATCTCGACGCCCTCGGCGACTGGGTGCAGCAGTTGTCGGCGTCTCCGATGGTCGCGCGTACACGCACCCGCGTGGTGATGCAGGTGTTCGGGGAGAGCGAACGCTGGCGGGTACGAGCGCTGGGCGTCGGCGAGGAGTCGACGCTGTCCCGATACCGCCCACCTCCGCGTCCGCTGATCCATCAGCCGGACGCCGTGGACCTGGCGTTGATCGCCGCGCTCGCGGCCGACGGCCGCAGGTCGGCGGTCGAACTCGCCGGCGTCTGTGCGATCAGCGCCGCGGCCGTCCGGCGCCGGCTGACCTACCTTGTCGCCGAGCGCATCCTGTCCATTCGCTGCGAGGTCGCGCACGTACTCGGCGGATGGCCGGTGACCGCCAATATCTGGGCCCGTGCCACACCACGCACCCTCGGCACGCTCGTCGACGCACTCGACTCGTTTCCCCAGATACGGGTGTGCTGTGAGGTGACGGGAACCGCGAACGTACTGATGACAGTGTGGCTGCGGCAGATCAGCGAGCTGTCGCGCCTGGAGCACGACCTCGAGTCGCAGGTACCCGGACTCGTGATCGCGGACCGCAGTATCACCCTCGAAACGCCCAAGCGGCTGGGCTCGTTACTCGACCGAGCCGGCCGCTGCACCGGTTTCCATCCGCTGGAACTGTTGACCACCGCCGTACCGCAGCCTGACGGCGCGCTGTGACCGCACCGCCCCGCGCTCGAGCCCATGACACCGACCGGAGCGTTATCGGCGCCCGGGACTTGCGGCGCGCCGCGGGTACGCGGGTGCGTTTCTCCCCAGCGGTGTAAAAGAACCATAGCCGGGGGGCGTTGCGGCCAGTGGGCCACGGCGTCCGGACCCACCGTGAGGCGACCGCACACGGGCCGGGCAGTGTGCTGGTGCCCGGAGACGTGGCTCGTGATTCGGGTGCGCACGCTCCGTTCGTGCGAGTTCCCTTCGATCCGCGCCGGCTCGCAGCGAGCAGTGTGTCGACAGCCCGATTCTGGGGTGGACGCACGAACGGCGCCGTCGCCTGCGCCACTTCCGGCAGGGTATGGAACGCGACACCCGGGCGGGCCTGGGCCAGAGCCGGGCGGCCCGAGGCGATCGAGGCCTGTGCCGCGTGCCGACACGGCCATGGCATCTTTTTCTCGAATGATGCTCTCGAGAACAGTTTGCACGAAAGTGCGGGTGGGCCCGGAAGCGCTGTGCTGACCGGGCCCACCCGTCGCTGGATGGATCACGAGAACCGAAAGTCGGCGGTGGAGTGGGAACAGTTCGGCGCTGCCTGCCACATCGGTGGCTGTGCACGCGCGCCACTGAGGGGTGCGTCGCTGCCTTCACTGCAGGCCTGCGGGTTCGGTACGTTCCATTGTCCGCGCCGACCTCGTGAGCGCTGTGGGAACGGGCATCACCTCACTTCCATGGCAGTTGCCGGGTGGTCATCCGCGGCGTGTCGGGCGGCCCGCGTTCGCGGGCCCGGAACCGATGCGGCCGCCGCCCTCGTGGCCGGGAAGGTGGACGCTTGCAGCCCGCGGTTCGTGGCCGCGGGGCACCGGTGGTGCGCAGCCGTGGGACCCAGTGCACTCGGGCCACGCGTAGCGCCTCCTCGACCTCGGCGAACAGCTCCTCGAAGTCGGGATCCAGTGCGATCAGCCGAAGATCCACGTACGTCGGCCAATGCTTGCCGGTACTGGTCGATGCATTCATGGCCGGGCTCCTGGTGTGGCGCCGAGCCGGACGGTCAGGCGTTGATGGCCTGGCGCTCGTGGTCGTGGCGGGCGACCTCGATCTTGCGGGGCCTGGCCTTCTCCGACACCGGAATCACCAGCCGTAGCACCCCGTCGCGATAGTCGGCGCGGATCGCGTCGGTATCGAGGTTCTCACCCAGGAACAGCTGTCGGCTGAACAGGCCGCGGGTGCGCTCGGCGGCCAGCATCGACCGGCCGGAATCCAGCTCCGGACGCGATGCCCGAACAGTAACCACATTGCGTTCGACGTCCAGATCCAGGGAGTCCGGATCGATGCCCGGCAGATCCAGCTCGACGAAGAAGTTGTCGCCCTCGCGCCAGGCATCCATCGGCATCGCCACCGGCCGCGCCGGGGTGCCGAAAACCTGCTGGGTCAGACGATCCAGATCGCGGAAGGGATCCGTGCGCATCAACATGGTCGCCACCTCCAGTTCACTCCTTCACTCTCGAAGAGAAACCAGATAATCTGTGTCAACAGACACATATATTGTTTAGCACTAGATGGAGGACAGTGCAAGTGTCAGCGACAGATCAATGACGAGAGGATGGTGAGGAAGTGCCGGGTACCGATTACCCCGGCCGTAATCCGCCCACCGCCGGGCCGGCGGCCCAGCCGATACTCTCTCGTGATCTCGCGAGTGCTCCGATAACGGCAGGAGCGCCTGGTCGGAACGTTTCTGTCAACCCGTTGGCGGCGCGGGCGCGAGCGCCTAGCCTGCCCGGTACGGGTCGGCGGGTTCCCTCGCGTCGCCCGCCGCCCGGTTCCGACCGAAACGCCGTTCATTCGCCTATCGACCCCAGGGGAGTGTTCATGAAACCGACTGTCGCCGATTCCCCGATCTCCTCGGCCCACTCCGCCGCGGCCGCGTCGGCGAACTCCAGAGATCCCGGTGACCAGCTGAGTTTCCGGACCCGGCGCCGCGGCGAAGCCGTTATCGTGTCGGCGCGTGGTGAGGCCGACGCCTTCACGCTGCCACTGTGGCGGGAAAAAGTCCGCGAAGCCGTCGAGCAGGCAGCGCACGCAAACTGCGCCGTCATCGTCGATGCCGGTCGGCTCGATTTCCTGTCGCTTCGCACCGTGGCCGCCCTGGCCCGAGACGCACGCCGGTACCGGCGAAACGGTACCGAAGTTTGCCTGGTCACCACCGATCTGCGCATAGCCCGTCTCGCCGCCGGCGATCCCCGTACCGCGGACCTACCCGTCCGCTCCACGGTGGTCAGTGCCCTGACAGCGATCCACCTGCGCAAACGGGCCACGCACGCCACCAGCCGCCCGCGCCCGCACCACATCCCACAGATCACCCCGGAGCAGAACGGGGCCTCGCACCGCGGGCGACCACATTATCTGGCCGGCGAAGCAATTCCCGGTCGAGGCGGCCTTCCTCCCACCGTGACCGCCACACCATTGCCGCGCCACCGGTGACCTCCGCCCCTGAGCCGGGCGATGGTGTATTCCACGCGCTGGATCGGGGAATGCGCCGCCCTGTCCGCCGTGGTATCGCTCGAGTAGGGTCGCCCACGGGTCCGCCAGGCGTGGGCCGGAACAGGAGTAGCCCACGATGTCGCTGTTCGGGCGAGATGCCGAGCGCAAGGATCTGGAGGCGCTCCTCTTCGATCCGCGGGACCGCGCCGGTGTGCTGATCGAGGGCGAACCCGGGATCGGAAAGTCGGCTCTGGTCGAGGAGACCGTCGCGGCGGCTCCGGCGCGGGTGTTGCGCACCGCGGGTGCCGAAACCGAGCAGCACTTCGGCTATGCCGGGCTGCACCGGCTGTTGTATCCGCTGCGCGCCGGGTTCGCGGGGTTGCCCGCCCGCCAATACGACGCGCTCGCGAATGCTTTCGGTCTGTCCGACGCCGCGGGTGAGCGATCCTGCGTGATGCCCCGGACCGCCGCGCCTGGCATCGCGCGGCGGGTGTGGTGGGCCACGACGAGGAGGTCGCCCGAGAGCTGGAAGAGGTCGCGGGTCGCGCCCGGCACCGAGGCGCCGCGGCCGCGGCACTGGAACGGGCCGCTGTCGTCGGCTCCACCGGGCATCGCGTGGACCGGCTGCTGCGAGCCGCCGAACTGGCGGTGGATTCCGGGCGCCGAGATACCGCCGAACGCCTGGTGCGCACCGCGCGTACCCTCGATCCGACTCCGCCCCAGGACGCCACGGCGCACCGGCTGCTCAGCGGATTCGACGACGGGGTGCGTGAAGACCCCTCCCGCATCGGAGAATTGGCGGCGCTGGCCGGGCGGGTCGCGGCCGACGGTCACGACGACGCGGCGCTGCGCATCCTGTGGGGTGCGGCCATGCGGTGCTTCCGGTCCGAACCGGGCCCGGAGGTGCGGCGTGCCCTGCTCGAGGTCGTGAGTGGTCTGCCGGTGGCTCGGGCCGGTCCGCGCCGGGTCGCGATCACCGCCTATGTCGCGCCGGTCGAATGCGGTACGACCGTTCTCGGGTACCTGGGTGAGCTGGTCTCGGCCACCGGGCGCGACCCCGAGGTCGACCGGTTCCTCGGTAGCGCCGCGCTCCAGGTCGGTGCCTTCGATCTGGCCGCCCGCTACGCCGCCGCGGCCGCGCCCGGGCTGCGCGCCACCGGGCAATTGGGACTGCTACCCCGTGCGCTGGCGGTCCAGGCATGGTGTCTGACCCGGCTCGGCGATGTGATCACCGCCGAGCCGCTCGCGGCCGAGGCCGCGGCCCTGGCCGACGAGACGGGTCAGCCGTTCATGGGTGGGCTGGCCGTCGCCGTGCAGGCCGAGATCGCCGCCCTGCGCGGGAACTACCCGCGGGCCGCGACGCTGGCCGCGGACGCGGAGCGGATCGGGCTGGCCTCCGGTGCGCGGCCGGTGCTGGCGACGGTCGCGCTGGCCCGCGGCCTGGCAGCACTCGGCGAGGGCCGTGCCGACGACGCCTACGCCGACCTCGCCCGCATGCACGATCCCGCCGATCCGGCCCACACCCCGGCGCTGCGCGTGTACTTCCTCGCCGACCTCGCCGACGCGGCGGTCCGCTCCGGCCGCACCGCGGCCCTGCGGGAACTGCTGGACTCGGTGACGCCTGCCGCGGCGCGCACCGACTCACCGGCCCTGCACCTCGGACTGCGCTACGCCCGCGCCCTGATCGCCGGCGAGGACGCCGACGACCGGTTCGCCGAGGTGCTGGCGGCCGACTTCACCGGGTGGCCGGCCGAACGCGCGCGAGCGCACTTGGCCTACGGCGGATGGCTGCGCCGGCAGCGCCGCATGGTCGACTCCCGGCACCCGCTGCGCGCCGCGCGGGAAACCTTCGACGCGCTCGGCTTCGCCGCGTGGAGCGACCGGGCGCGCCTGGAGTTGCGGGGCGCCGGCGAGGCGAGCCCGGACCGGGCCGCCGATATCGGCGAACGGCTCACCCCGCACGAACTCGCCATCGCGCGGCTGGCCGCCCAGGGACTGACCAATCGTGAGATCGGGCAGCGGCTCTATCTCTCGCATCGCACCGTCAGCACCCATCTGCACCGTATCTTCCCGAAAATCGGCGTCAGCTCCCGCACCGAACTCGCCGCGGTGCTCCCCGCCGTGCCCGGCACCGCCGCATGAGATCGCGCGACGGTTCGTCGGATCGTCGCCGCACACACCGTCACCGATTACGTCATCCGACGGACGCGGCGCTGCCGCTGTGTTCCCTAGCGTCATCGATGTGGCCGGATGCGGTCACGAATCGTGTGTTCGACGAGGGAGTTGCCATGGCCATCAGCAGACGACGACTGTTCGGCGGGGCGCTCTCGGTGGGTGCCGCCGGGGTCGCGGTGACCTCGCTCGGCGGCTGCTCGGCCGAGGAGTCCGTGCCACCGGTCACCGCCCCGGGCGCCGCGCTGCGGGTGGGAGCGGGGGCCGCCACCGGCCTACCCCCGGTGCGACAGGTCCGGGCGGGGCTGCTGAACGTCGGATACGTCGAGTACGGTCCCGCCACCGGCGCCCCGGTGCTGCTGCTGCACGGCTGGCCCTACGACCCGCACAGTTACGCCGATGTCGGCCCGCTGCTGGCGACGGCGGGTTACCGGGTGATCGTGCCCTACCTGCGCGGTTACGGACCGACCACATTCCTGTCCGACCGCACCGTCCGCAACGGTCAGCAGTCGGCGATCGCGCGAGATGTCGTCGACCTCATGGACGCGTTGCACATCGACGCGGCGATCCTCGGCGGTTTCGACTGGGGTTGGCGCACCGCCGATATCGTCGCCGCCCTGTGGCCGCACCGCTGCAAGGCGCTGGTGTCGGTGAGCGGATACCTGGTCACCTCGCTGACCGCCAACCAGCAGCCGCTGCCGCCGCAGGCCGAACTCGGCTGGTGGTACCAGTACTACTTCGCCACCGAGCGGGGCCGGCTCGGCTACAGCCGCAATCGGCACGAGTTCAAAAAGCTGATCTGGCGCACCGCCTCCCCGGCGTGGGATTTCGACGACGCCACCTACGATCGCAGTGCCGCGGCGTTCGACGGTGCGGCCAAGGACGGGGCGGCCTACCGTGCCAGGTTCACCGGCCGATACGAGCACCGGGTGCTCGACGGGATCGGGCACAACGTGCCGCAGGAGGCGCCGCAGCCCTTCGCCCGGGCGATCATCGACGCCGACCACCTCTGAGAGCTCCGCGACGCACACCGGCGACGCCCTGTCCGGCCGGCCCCGACACCCGTCGCGGGACCACGAGATACGTCACCGCAGCGTCATCCGACGGATTCGCCGGACCACCCCGCGCGGCAATGCTCGACAGGTAACCCGGCGGCTCCGCGGCCGCTGACGACCGATTCGAAAGATATGACGTTCGAAACTGTGAGAAACGAGACCGAATGAGCGACAACCTCACCCGGATCTACGACGTCGTGGTTCGCGGCGCGGGTCCGGTGGGCGAGAACGTCGCCGACCGGACGAGCGCCGCCGGACTGCGTACGGTGATCGTCGAATCCGAACTGGTCGGCGGCGAATGTTCTTATTGGGCCTGCGAACCCAGCAAGGCACTGCTGCGACCGGGTCTGCTCTACGCCGAGGCCGCGCGGATGCCCGGGGTCGGCGCGGCACTCGCCTGGCCGATCGACGCCGGTGCTGTCCTGGTATACCGGGACCGGATGTCCGCCGATTGGGACGATCAGGATCAGGTCGCCTGGCTGAAATCCGCGGGCGTCACCCTGTTCCGGGGCACGGCCGGATCGCCGGCGAGCGCCGGGTCACGGTGGAAACACCCGACGGGCCGGCCGTACATCTGACCGCGCGCTACGCGGTCGTCGTATGCACCGGCACCCGCGCAGCGCTGCCGCCACTGCCGGAGTTGGAAGCGGTGCGCCCCTGGACGAGCCGGGAAGCCACCAGTGCCCGCGCGGTGCCGTCCCGGCTGGCCGTGCTCGGCGCGGGGGTGGTCGCCGCCGAGATGGCCACGGCATGGCAGGCACTCGGCTCGCGGGTCGCGCTCATCGCACGCGCGGACCGGCTGCTTCCGCGCGCTGAGCGGTTCGCCGCCGAACTGGTCGCCGAGCGGCTGCGTGGAGCCGGTGCCGAGCTCCGGTTCGGCACCACTGTCACGCACGCCGAACGCGCGGGCGGGCCGGACGACACCGTGCACCTCACCCTCGCCGACGGCAGCCGTATCGTCGCCGACGAACTACTGCTGGCGACCGGGCGCGACCCCCGCACCGAGGACATCGGACTGGACACCGTCGGACTGACCCCCGGGCAGTGGCTCGACACCGACGACACCTTCACCGTGCCGGCGGTCGCCGGTGCCTGGCTGTACGCGGTAGGCGACGTGAACCGCCGTGGGTTGCTCACCCACCAGGGCAAGTACCAAGCGCGGATCGCGGGCGCCGTCATCGCCGACCGAGCCCGCGGTCGCGGCCTGGACCCCGAACCGTGGGGCAGGCACCGGGGCACCGCCGATCTGGTGGCGGTCCCGCAGGTGGTGTTCACCGATCCGGAGGTCGCCGCCGTCGGCCTGACGACCGAGGAAGCGAAACGGGCAGGGCGGCCGGTCGACGTGGTCGACTATGACATCGGTCGCGTCGCGGGTGCCCTGCAGTACCTCCCGGACTACCGAGGGCGCGCGCGAATCCTGGTCGATCCGGATCGTGGCGTGATCGTCGGGGCGACTTTCGCCGGGCCGGGAGTGGCCGAGCTACTACACTCGGCGACCGTCGCAATTGTCGCCGAGATACCGATCGATCGTCTCTGGCACGCCGTCCCGTCGTTCCCGACCCTCGGCGAGATCTGGTTGCGCCTGCTCGAGACCTACCGCGATCAGCGCCGATGAACACCTCTACCGCCGCCGGGAACACCAGCGACGCCGTCCGAACACGGACGGGCCCCACGACATGCGATTCCACCCGAAAAGGAGCACAAGAAATGTCCGATACCTCGAAGGTCTGGCTCGTGACCGGCAGTTCACGGGGGTTCGGCGCGGAACTGGTCCGCGCGGCGCTCGCGCACGGGGACCGGGTCGTTGCGACGGCACGTCACCCGGAACAACTGCGGGAGGTCGTCGACAGCAGTGACGGTCGAGCCCGGGCCTTCCCGCTCGATGTGACCGATGCGTCCGCGGCCGCGGCCGCCGTCGCATTCGCCGTCGCCGAATTCGGGCGGATCGACGTGGTCGTCAACAACGCCGGCTACGCCGACAGCGCCGCGATCGAGGAAATGGACCCCGACGAATTCCGCGCCCAGATCGAGGCCAACCTGTTCGGGGTCGTCAACGTCACCCGCGCCGCCCTGCCGGTACTGCGCGCCCAGCGCTCCGGTGTCTTCGTCCAGTTCTCGTCCGTCGGTGGCCGCGTCGGCGGTACACCGGGCATGGGGGCGTATCAAACAGCGAAGTTCGCGGTGGAGGGGTTCTCCGAGGTCCTGGCCGGAGAAGTGCAGCCGTTCGGTGTGAAGGTGATCATCGTGGAGCCCGGCGCGTTCCGTACCGACTGGCAGGGTTCGTCGATGCGGATGCGCGAGCCCGGCCCGGACTATCGCGAGACGGTCGGACGGATACACGAGATGCGCCGCGCGACCGACGGGAAGCAGCCCGGCGACCCCGCCCGGGCAGCGGACATCATCGTCGACATGGTCGGCGCGTCCGAGCCCCCTCGACGGCTGCTGCTGGGTGGCGGCGCGGTGGAACAGGCGTTGGCCGCCGGCGCCGAACGCGACGCGGAAGCCCGGCGCTGGGCCGCGGTCAGCCGTAACGCCGACTTCCCGAATCACGCCCGCGCGAGTTCGGTCTAGTTCGGGGCGGGCGCCCTCCTACGGCTGCGCGAGCGGTGTTTTCCGAGCGGCCGCCCACGCCGCCGTCGGCGGCTCCGCTGCTGCCGTCCGGCCGACCGAGCCGTCCGGCGACACAGCGCCGCGGGCAGGCCACCGCCACCCGGCACGGCGGCCCGGCGGGCCGCGCCGCACCCTGGGCCGGGGATGGCCGATCCGAGCCCACCGTTACCCGAATCAGCTCATCTCCGAGATGGGCGCTGCGGCGAGACGAACTTTCCGCCGCAGCCCGAGACGCGCGAGCAAACCGGTTGCTACCAGCCCGAATATAGAACGTCCACCGCCCCGGGCGGGCGCGTCCTTCCCGGACGCGAACCAGACTCGGAAGGTCGCCGGATCGACCGGGAGCGAGATGTGTTCGTGTGTTATCGCCCAGGTGTCGTCCGTCCGCCGCAGACAGACTGTCTCGCGCACCCATATCGGCAACTCGATCCCGCCCCGGCGCTTTCCCGAGTCCAGGTGGAGCATGTGGGCAAAGGCCGTGTCCGCGGCTGTGATGACGATCAGATCGTGGGTTTCCAAGCCGATGGGGCCGATATAGCCGTCGAACCATCGCACGAAGTTGCGGCGCACTTCCCCGGAACCCGTGAACCGTAGCGGGGCAACGGCATCGTAATAGACGATGTCCGGTGAATAGAAGGACATGAGGCGATCGATGTCCTTGGACCGCTGGGCGTCGGCGCGGCTTTCCAGCAACGCCCTGATCCGGTCTTCGTGCGAACTCACTGTGTCTCCCTTCGAGAGTTCCCGGCTGCACACATCTGCCTGCGCATGCAATAACCCGACGAAGTAGCCCGGACGAATGTGAGGCGCATCCCGATCCGCCGCGACGCGGTGCGAGGTCCGAACCAGAGGCGCTTCCGAACCCGGCACCGCGGCGAAGCCGTCGTCTCGGCGCCGCGCGGCCGCGCAAGTGTCCTCGGCTGCTCGATGCCGGCTCTGTGTCGGCTCGGACACACAGTGGACGTCGGTGCGCAAACAGACCGTCCGGGTCCGGAGCCGAAGAATTGTGGTCACCGAACAACGAAGGCCATACGGAGGATTCCATGTCGAGATTCACCACCCTGATCAATACGACCGCTGTCGCGTTCGCCGCTGCCGCGATTGTGGGTCTGTCCGCGCCCCCGGCCGCGACGGCCGATCCGGCGCCGGCCGGTCCGGCGACATCGGCGCAGGTACCCGTGCGAACGCAGGGATGGCTGAACATCTACGACGGGCGGGCGCCGCATGGTGCGAATGCTGTCGAGCTCACCGCGGTCGCCGACCCGGCGGTCGGGCTGCGCGTGACCGACGGTGACGGTCTCTCGCTCTACCGGTTCGACAAGGACACCGCCACACCGTCCCGGTCGAACTGCAACGGTGACTGTGCCGTCACATGGCCGCCGCTGCTGGTGAGCCGGGGGCAAGGGCTCTATATCGTCGGTATCGACCCGGGGCGGGTCGGATTCGTCGAGCGCGCCGACGGTTCGTGCCAGGTCACCCTTGGCGGCTGGCCGGTGTACCACTTCTCGAAGGACCACCGGCCGGGAGATCTGCGAGGTCAGGGCGTCGGCGGCACCTGGTTCGCGGTCGCGCCCTCCGGCGGTAAGGCACTCGCGGAATAGGCCCTCAGCGGGCGCAGCGAACCAGCGCCACCCGGTCGACCACGGCGATCCGGCCACGGGTCGACGCGAGAATATTGCGTTGTTGCAGGTCGCGCAGCACCTTGTTACTGCCGACCAGCGCTGGACCGGTATTGACCCCCACCCGGAATCGCGGCCGGCCGGGATGTCGAATCACCGTTTCGGCGACCGCTCGCTGGAGCGCGAGCCCTGCGCCGGCGGCGCGCAGCGCATGACCCGGCTGGTGGGTCGGTGCGTTGAACAGGGCCATCACCGCGTCGTCGACGAACTGTGATATCCAACCGCGCGGCGATATCCAGGAGGTGCCGCGTGGACGCATTGGCGTCCACGCCCGCCGCTGTCCGTCCGGCCGCGTCGCGCCCGCCGTGCTCGGCGCGTGCGTCCGACGGACCCTTGCGCGCCTTCGGCTCCCAGTGGTCACCGACCTTCTCGTAACTGTGTTTCAACGCGGCGTAAGCGACCCGGTGGGGCTGGGCTGTGAGGTCCGGTCGCCGGGTGGAGCCACTGATCAGGCCGAGGTGTTCCGGCGTTGCGGGTAGAGTCCAAATGCGACCTGACCAGCGGCGGCTCGCCCACGGACCGGTCACCGAGTAGTCGATTCAATTCTCATACAAGTCTACGGGGGTCCGCTGTTCTGCCCTGGGCCCGGCTCGCCGAGGTCGAGGCGCGTGCCGTTGTCATCCTGCTGCACGGATCGCCGGTGTACGAGCCGGTGCCGGTCGAACTGGTCGGGTACGAGTCGCGTACTCGCCTTCGACACATCAGGCTCGGGCTCAGTGAATCCGCACCGGTCGACACCCGCGTCGCGGACTACGGCCGAATCCTGATCGAGGCCGTGAACGTCCAGGCCTCGGGTGATTCGTACAGGTCGGGTGGGGTTCCTGGCCTCCGAAATCGTCTGTCGGCTGCTCGGCAGCGGCCGGGTGCGCGGCGTAGTCCCTGCGCGCTCGAGGGAACCGGACCCCGAACGCCACAGCTCGATCTATCCGGTCGTGTACGCCCCGCAGCAGTTCATCGACGCCATCGTCGCGCTGCGCTGAGCGGTCCGAGGCGGGCGCGCGTCGAGCGCGACCCGAGACCGTGTGCGACAGCCGGTACTGCGATCGCGATCCTATCGCACGCGGTGATGTCTCCGGGACCACTCGTAGCGCCCCGGCCACCGGCACACCCCCGAATCACCGCGTCCACAGGCCGTGGCCACCACGTTATCTCGAGGAAGATCGATATTCGGATCATTGTCATCTCCGGGCGCCAGAGGAAACACACCACCCTTGGACTGTTCACCGCATCGAAGATCGCCCCAGACCGGATATGACGAGGCCCATGTCCATAGGTCGGCGCCGGCGCTGGTAAGTGCACTACGGTGCGCGGCAGAGTATATCCGGTCCAGCCGAATCGCCCGGAAAATCGGGCATTGACACTCTGGAAAGAAGGGGAGACAGTGTGCGCATAAGTGATGAGCGCGTCCCTCCCTGATATCGAACAGGCAACGGTGTTCTCCTACATCCGAGGATATAGTGGATCGGGCGAGGAGTGAGCCAATGGTTTCTTTTGCTTCACACAATCCCCATCGGGACATACGCTGATGAGCGGTAACAAACCCCCACCCACGCAGCGTGAGACGACTGAATCGTTTCGCGCCGAGTTGGCTGCCGCAGGTTGTCTGGATGCGGTGGAGATCGGCCGGGGCGGGTTCGGAGTGGTGTATCGCTGCCGGCAACCGGAGCTGGACCGGATCGTGGCGGTCAAGGTTTTGACCGCGGGTCTGGACGCGGAGAATCGGGCCCGGTTTCTGCGGGAGCAGCGGGCGATGGGCCGCTCGACCGGACATCCGAATATCGTGACCATGTTGGAGGCGGGTTCACTGGCCGGCGGCTGTCCCTATCTCGTGATGCCCTATCACCCCGCGGGATCTCTCGATACATGGATCCGGCGACACGGCCCACTTTCGCCGGAGAATGCGCTGCGGATCGAATCGAAGATAGCCGGTGCGCTCGCGGCGGCCCACCGGCTCGGAATCGTGCACCGGGATGTGAAGCCGGGAAATATTCTGCTCACCGATTTCGGTGAGCCGGCACTGACCGATTTCGGTATCGCGCATATCGGTGGCGGCTTCGAGACGCCCGCCGGAACAGTGACCGGCTCGCCGGCGTTCACCGCACCCGAAGTACTCGAGGGCAGGCCGTCGACGCCGGAGGCCGATGTCTACGGGCTCGGCGCGACTCTGTTCTGCGCGCTGACCGCACATGCCGCCTTCGAGCGGCACAGCGGTGAGAACATAGTGGCGCAGTTCCTACGGATCACCGCCGATTCCCTGCCCGATCTGCGGCAGAGCGGTATCGACGACGATATCGCGACTTTGGTCGAGAGGGCGATGAGGCGGGATCGCCGCGCACGTCCTTCCGCCGCGGAACTGGGCGAAGCCACAGAGTGGATACTTCGGCGCCGCGGAAATCCGCCCGGCGTGTTGGTTCTGCGGACCGATTCCGATCCGGAACGCTCGCTGTCCGAGAACGCGGCGCGCGGTGGGCGGCAGGTGGAGACGGTCGGTGGAAGTTATGAGGACGCGGTCGGTGCGAATTCCGGTGGCAATCTGCCACTGGAGTTGACCGGTCTCGTCGGTCGGCGCGCCGAATTGACCGAACTCAGGAATCACCTGTCGAGGTCGCGTTCGGTCACGCTCGTCGGTACCGGCGGTGTGGGCAAGACCCGGGTGGCGCTGAAGGCCGCATCGCAGGTTCAGCGT
>NZ_JBEXLL010000114.1:0-13877 GCF_040609955.1 Nocardia sp. NPDC004568 | reverse complement strand
TGACTGGACCCGCTACGCCTCCGGCCCACGAACCCGGAAACCGTCCGGCTGGTCACCTCGAACTCGCGACAGTTGATTACGAGAGCCTGCCAGTCGACCCCCGGGTCGTCACGTTGCTGCGGAAGAGGTGCATCCACCGAGCGAGCCGGCGCGGACGAGATCGAGCAGGATGCCCAGCTTTCTTGCGAGGTGCTCGACCAACGGTTCATCGTCGTGGAACGCCCACCAGCAGATCACGCCTTGCCAGTAGGCCGCGAGGACGGCCCCGCCCTCCTCGCCGGTTCCGAGGCGAGAGCCGAGAGCGGCCACGAGCCCGGCCTCCCATGCCACGCCGCGTCGGCGCAGATGCGGGTCGAGGACGTCTTCGCGGAGCAGCAGGAGGCCGTGCGGGTATGCCTCGCGATCCTCGTACTGCGCCGAGAGCTCGATCAGCAGTTCGATCGCCCCCTCGGGCGTGCGCGGGACGGTTGTGTCGAGTTCGGCAGTCGCCTCATCGAGCCGGTCCCAGGCATGGAGCAGGATCCGCCGCTTCAGTTCGTCTTTGGTGGAGAAACGTTGCACCAGCGTCGCCGGGGACAGACCGCACCGCTGCGCGAGTGCGGCGAAGGTGATGGCGGGAAGCCCGGACCGCATTGCCAGGGCGAGTCCGTCGTCGAGCACCTGAGCATCCGTTTTGGATTTCGTACGGGCCATAGCCCTAATATAAACGAACGATCATTTATAAATTAGAGGAGCAGACGATGTCAGCAGAGAAGTTGCCGCTCGCAGGCAAGGTCGCCCTCGTCGCGGGCGCGACCCGCGGCGCGGGACGCGGAATCGCGATCGAGCTCGGAGCCGCGGGCGCAACGGTCTATGCGACCGGCCGCACCACCCGGGAACAGCCATCGGAGTATCGCCGGCCCGAAACCATCGAGGAGACCGCCGAACTCGTGACGGCCGCAGGCGGTGTGGGAATCGCGGTCGCCGTCGACCACCTCGTCCCGTCGCAGGTGGAGCGCCTGGTCGATCGCATCCGCAGCGAGCAGGGCGGCCTCGACGTGCTCGTCAACGACATATGGGGCGGCGAACACCTCACCGAGTGGGGTAAACCGGTGTGGGAGCACGACCTGGGGAAGGGACTGCGAATCCTGCGGCTGGCGATCGACACGCATCTGATCACCGCCCACTATGCTCTCCCGCTGCTCATCGAGCGCCCCGGCGGTCTTCATGTCGAGCTCACGGACGGCACCACCGAATACAACGCGAGCAACTATCGGATCTCACCCTTCTACGATCTCGCAAAAGTTGCGGCGAACCGAATGGGGTGGGTGCACGCGCAGGACCTCGCCAAGCATGACGCGACATCGGTCGCGCTCACGCCCGGCTGGATGCGGTCGGAGATGATGCTCGACCACTTCGGCGTCCGCGAGGACTCCTGGCGCGATGCGCTGGCCGAGGAGCCGCATTTCGCGATCTCGGAGACGCCCAGGTTCGTCGGCCGCGCCGTGGCGGCTCTTGCCACAGACCCCGACCGTGCTCGATGGAACGGTTCCTCGACCTCCAGCGGCGAGCTCGCGAAGGTCTACGGCTTCTCCGACGTGGACGGCTCGCGACCCGACGCCTGGAGGTACATGGTCGAAGTCCAAGACGCAGGGAAACCCGCCGATGTCGCGGGATATCGCTGACTGCACACGCGTCATGCGGCGACGACTGGGAGGCCCGTGTGTCCGACGCAGACCGGGCAAGCGCGGTCATATCTCATCACAGCGGAGAGCGTCAAGACGACCCGTGCGGGGGCCCCGCCGGGATACGAGCGAAAGGGGCAATGGTCCGCGCTGCTGGTCAGCGCTTCGAAAGGTCCGGCTCGATGCCGCGAGTTGCTGTGTAGCACTGTCCGGGCGTCGTGAATCCGGGTTCAATCCGATTTTCCGGGGTGCGGGCAAGGAGTCGGGCACGCAGACCGTGTGGTACGAGCAGGGCGTGCGCGATCATGGGTGCCGACGGGTTGACCACCGTGATGTCGTATTCGCGGGCCAGTGTTTGCACGGCGAGGGTGAGCTGTCGTAGACCGACGTGGTTGCCCAGACATATCCGCGGCCCGGCACCGAAGGGAAAATACGCATACCGTGGGTGTGGTGGCGCCTTGGTCAGCCATCGTTCGGGATCGAAGGTGTCCGGCTCGTTCCACCAGCGTGGATCCCGGTGCACGAGGTAGGTGCAGAACATCACCTGCTCCCCGGGTCCTACCTCGACCCCGCCCACGGTGGTGGGCTCCCATACTTCGCGACCCATCAGCCAGGTCGGCGGGTACATGCGCAGCAGTTCCTTGACGAAGGCCTCGGCGTAGGCGTCGGACTCGGTAGCCAGGCGGTGGGCGAGGTCCGGCCGGTGGGCGAGGGTCAGGACGGCCCAGGTGAGTGTGACGCCCGGCTGACCGTAGGAGGCCCGCAGCGTCGCTTCGACCACTGCGGTGGCCTCCTGCGGATCCAGATCACCGATCAGCAGTACGTCGAGCAGATCGACTGCTTCATTTCGGGGCGGCTCCTTGCGGCGAGCCGCTATCCGGGCGGCGAGTATCCTCCGCAGCCGCGCGTTCGCCCGGTGTAGCCGCCGCACCCTCGGTGTCGGCACCCAGGGGGGCAGAGTGAACGAACTGTTCATGAACACCTCGGACACCGCGACCGCCTCGGCGAGTGCGTCGGTCAGGTCCGCATCCCGGGCGCCGAGACAGTAGTCGGTCATGCTGCGACCTGTGAACCTCTTCATCACCTGCCGCACGTCTACCTCGCGGCCCTCGGTCTCGGCGAGGGTCTGCCGGAGCAGTTCGACCATCCGGGGCTCGTAGGCACCGAAAGCGCTGCGCGACAGGGCGCGCCGGGCGCCTTGACGCACCGCCATCCTGGCCGTGGTGTCGATACGGCTCTGCGCACCACCGAGCAGACGTCCTTCGATCCCGAACTCGTTGTTGGTCCCGACGAAGAGTTCGTGGATCAGTTCCGGATCCAGGACCACGGTTGCCGCGTCGCTGAACCTGAACACGTCACCGTGTTCTCGCTGACACTCACGCAAGAATCCGATGCGGTCACGCTCGTAGGCCAGTCGGTTGCGTAGTGTCGCCGGCATCTGTCCTCCGTTACGGAACAACGTGTCCGGCGGCCGCGAGCGGGCCGCCGGACACGTTACGGTTCTGGCCTATATCCATTGCCATCGGCCGCCCATGCGGCCCTTGTCCGTGCGCAGCAACCGGCCGGCCGCGGCTACGATCAGCTTCGTCATTCTCAATCACCCCCTCCATGCTCGTCGGTGACAGATCCTGCCCAGGAACCAGCGGGTCCTGCTCCGATCTGGAACCGAGTACAGCAAGGAGCGGCGACACTGTCAATGCCGAGCAACTCTCTCGAACACGCTGCGCCGAAGAAATATTGGGCAGCCGGGCTGGTTGATTTCCAGCTCGACTTCATGGGGTGCCGTCAACGACCGTGTCACCCGGTAAGCGAACGCTCCCGAACCCGGTCGAAGGTGGTTGGCGCGGTGTAGTTTTCGCGCGTGATACGGGGGGAGGAGCGCATACGCCAGAAATCCGGCGCGGGAGTGCGCTGTGGGCCATCCTGGCGCAACGCCGTGTCCATGCCGGAACGGTTCGGGAAAGCATCTGCCGTAGCCGCCTGCGCCGATCGCCGCGACATGGAAACAGCCCAACACCGTCGGCCGAGCCACAGCGAAACAGGCTATGAGCTCCCGGATCTGCTATCGCGCATAGTTTCCGGAGTCGACCCCTGAGTGTTGGGGTACCGGGTTGGGTCGGACCGGGGCGCCCTTCTACCGGGCGTTTCGTGAGATGGGGCGGGTGATCCGCACGATCACGTTGCTGCGGTACCTGTCCGAACCGAGCCTGCGCGAGCAGATCACCGCGGTCACCAACAAGGCCGAGGCGTTCCACGGGTTCGCCGACTGGCTAATGATCGGCGGTGCGCTCATCGGCCACAACGACCCCAACCACCAGGAACGGGTGGTGAAATTCAACGAACTGATCGCCAACTGTGCGATCTACTCCACCGCCCTGGACATCACCGACATCGCCAACCAGCTGGCCGCGGAGGGCTACCCGATCGACCGGGACGATCTGGCCACGATCACCCCCTACATCCAGCACACCATCCGCCGCATTGGTGACCTCATCCTCAACCTGACCCCACCCGAACAAGCTCCCGCCACCCGGCTCGACCTGGAACCGCGAGTACTGTTCGCGCCCGTCGGTGCCCGCTGATCACGGCGTCGACCTACCACCGGGGGTCTTTCCTGATCTTCGGCAGGAATTCCCCACTCCTTCTCGCCCAGCCACGCCCGCAGATCGCCGAGTTCGCGACGAAGCGGGTGGTGCTCATCGTCAGGCGAATCGGTGCTCCCCTGAGCCAGCTGCGAGAGCCTGCTTGTGCGACAGGGGTTATCCGCCGGTGTTCACGGTTGATGTCCAGGATCTTCACGGTGATCACTTCGCCGATTTGAACGACTTGTTCGGGGTTCTCGCCGGTCAAGCCGTATGTGTTGTTTTTGCGCCGAAACTACTGGAACCCCGTTTACCGAGCCGTCTACACCGGACGCCTGGTGGTGTGGGCGGAATCGGTGCTGGCGCTGACGGTGTCGATCGTGAAGCGGTCCGACGACACCGCTGGTTCGTGGTCCTGCCACGCAGGTGGGTGGTCGAGCGGTCCTTCGCGTGGCTGACCCGCTACCGGCGCCTGGTCAGGGTTTACGAACCTCACATCCTGCCCATCACGAGGCGTTGATCTGGTGGGCCACAGTCCATCACATGACGCGACGATTGGCGCGGGAACTGGCTGGTGAGCCACCGGCCCGCAGGTGGGGGGACCCGCCACCGTTGCCGGAGCTGACCAGTCCCGATATGCGAGGCAAGGTAGTCGAGTTGATCGGCGCGCAGCCATGGCGGGCGTGGAAAGGCACCGAGCTGGCGATGATCCTCGGTGTCGACAACGTCAACAGTTTCCGGGTCCGGCTGTCGCAGTGGTCGCATCAAGGGCACATCCGAAAGATCGGGCCAGCCGTCTACGGGCCGGCCTTGGCCACGCTTAACCCTTTGTCACCAGGCTCTGAGGTGCGGTCCGCGACCATGTGCTGGCCCGATGCCGTGAGGAGAAGATCGAGCCGCCGACCGGTGGCCGGGTGGACTGGATCGTGCGCTCGGCGTTGAGTGTCGGTGACGAGCTGCTGTCGAGCGGTCAGTTCCCGGCTGACCGGCGAGTTGGCCGATCGGATGATCGTGTTGATCGGCGACACGGAGGCCGAAGAAGGTGGTTCAGTGGTGTTCGCCGCGATCCGCTCGGATCCGAGCACGGTCAGTTTGAACACGATGCTGTCGGAGATCGCGAAGCTGGAAGCGGTACGGGCGGTCGGGCTGCCCGAGAACGTGTTCGCCGACGTCTCACCGAAGATCGTCGCGGTGCCCGGCGCGGCCGTGTGTCGGTGGAGTCACCGAGCCACCTGCGCTCGGCACGCCCCGCAGGTCGTGTTGACGCTGCTGGCGGCATTGCTGCATTGTCCGTGCGCGGGAGCTGACGGACACGCTGGTGGAGCTGTTGATTGCGACGGTGTGACGAGCCCCGGGTTTGACAGTAGGTGGCTGGGCGGGGAGCGGACCGATGCTGTGCTTGTCTGGGATTCAGGGGCGTTGGCAGATTACTCGCATACGGCGAAGCTTATATCCTTGATTTACCACCACCGCGCGAGGTGAAAGGGGTGCGAGGACTTGTTTGCCGGGAAGGAAGCGGTACAGGTCATGCTGGGCGGTGCCGACAGATTGGTCGAGTTGCTGTCCCGGCAAGCATGCCCGGTTCTCGCCCGCGATCACAATGGCGACGCGGTGCGGCGCGCCGTCGATCCCCTGGTAGAGGCCGACAGGGTGAATACACACCCGTTCGATGGGCGCGTCACGGTAGGAGATGCCGAGGCAGCGCGTCGGGTCGATTCACCTGCCTCCCACGAAACCGTTTTCCGTGGCACCGAGTACGCCACGGGAGAATCACACGATTTCACGTCCGACCAAATCGTCAGGTACCCAATCTTGGATGCCGATCGAGAACCCGTGGGAGTGCACTATCCCTCGGACCCGCAGGACATCGAGGAGCCCCTCGTCTGGACGCGTGAAGGGCTCGAACACACGAGAGAGTCCTACTATGTGGTGGAAAAGGATGCACCGCTGGGGCAACCACCCTTCGGCACGGCACCAGCGTCCTGGGGGGCCATGACACCGGAGCAGGGACTGGTGTTCAGAAAGGCGCACGGGCACCCCGATGGTTCCGGATATACGATAAAAATCACCAGGAAGACACCGGGGGCCGATGCCGGCGAGAAGACGACCGTGGCCGTCGACGGGGAGACATACGGTCAGATCAACGCTGCCGACGAATACTACCGACAGGCGGTATCGCGCTTCGCCACGGGCAAAGATGTCGATATGGCCTGCTTCGCGGATGCCGGCCCGGCCGCGCAAGGAGCAGCGACATCCCTGCGTGCCGCTGGCGTCCCATTCGACGTCCACGCTTCCGCGGCCGAGGTCATAAACATAGGCCCCCTCGATGCGCCCAACGTACTCGACGGGATTGGCGCCCGAGTAGAGGTGGACAAAGAAAGCCTGATGATCAGAAATCCGTGGTCGGTCCATTCGGCGGCCCGCGAGCCGACATCCTCGGACTGAAAACAGAAGAATCCAACCGCCGGATCGCCGGGAGGGCCGGCACAACCACAATGGGGCCATCACGTCGAAGCCATTTCGGTGAGGATGAGGCCTCGGGGGCGTGTCGGGATTCCGGCTCGTGGAACCCGGCAGTGACCAGCGAAGACAGCAACCCAACCCGATCGGGTGGCTCGGCGCCCCACTCACGAAAAATTGAGGCTGATCATGTTACCTTCGCCCCAGCACTGTGCGAGGTAAAAGAGGACAGCAGTCGTGACTGCCGGACACACAGCGGCGCGGGCCATGCAGGCCGGTGCTGACAGATTGGTCGATCTACTGACCCGGCGAGCCTCCCCGGTCCTGACTGGAAACCACAATGGCAACGCGGTACGTCACGGTATCGATTCCCTGGTCGAGGCCCAAAGGGCGAGTAAGCACCCGTTCGATGAGCATTCCACGGCAGGAGATGCCGTGCCAGCGCGTCGGGTCGCTCCCCTCGCTCGCGGAACTGTCTTTCGGGGCACCGATTATGAAACGGGCCAGCCATTCGATTTCACGTCCGACGAAATCGTCAGTTACCCCATTTTGGATCCCGACCGAAAACCGGTGGGAGTGCACTATCCCACGACCTCGGAGGACGTCGAGGAGCCCATCGTCTGGACACGTGACGGGCTCGCACTGACAAGAGAGTTCTGCTACGTGGCGGACAAAGACGCACCGCTGGACCGTGCACTTCTCGGTTGGATGAAGGCGGACTGGGCGGGCGGGCCGCCAGAGCAGGGACTGGTGTTCAGAATGGCCCATGGTCTCACCGATGGTTCCGGGTATGCAATAAAACTCAGGAAGACGCCGGGGGCCGATGTAGTCAAACCGGCGATGGTGGCCGTCAACGGAGCCACATACGGTGAGATCAACCTTGCGGACGACTACTACAGGCAGGTGCTGTCGCGCTTCGCCACGGGTAAAGACATCGACGTGGCGTGTTGGACAGGCTCCGGTCCGGCTGGACAAGACTCGGCAGCAGTCCTGCATGCCGCCGGAGTCCCATTCGACGTCCACACGTCCGCCGCCGAGGTTGCCCACGTGCCCCCCTCTAATGATCGGCCCAACATGCTCAATGGGGTGGGTGTCTTCGTGGAGGTGAACCGTGAAAAGGGGATGGACGTCTTCCGGGAGGTGAACCGTGAAACAGGGATGGGCTTCTTCCTGGAGGTGAACAGCGAAAAGGGAATGGTCCGCAGCCCGTGGTCGACCCACCCGGCGCCCCGTGAGCCGGCATCCTCGGACTGAAAGCGAGGGACCCCACCGCCGGATCGCCGGGGCAGCGGCACAACCACAATGGGGCCACCACCTCGAAGTCGCCGAACCGTTCGGTGCGAGGATGAGCCCTGTGGGGCGTGTCGGGGTTTCCGGTCCGGTTTCGTCGCTACTACACCGATTCGACTTGTCATCGAAGGAACAGATGTCGCCGAAAAACCGCTACTGGCGTCGTGTTTTCGACGGCTGCTACAGCCCGGAAGGCTGATAATCGTGACTGACCCGACACCGAATGCCGATCTCCGGGAACGTTGGCTGTTTCTGCTCGATCCGATCTGGCAGCAGTCGGCAGCACCGGACAGCGAACCACCACCCGAGGCCATTGTCGGGGGATGGTACTTCGACTCGCACGGCGAGCGTGGCCCCTTCGAACCGAATCCGCAGTACATCCCGGCCGAGGATTCGGTACCGACCGATCCCGTCGACGCCGTGGTGCGATTGGCGATCGACGGGGACGATATCGGAGCCCAGATCGCCCCCACACTCCGCGACGCGATGGTGGAAGTGGCCTGCGACGAGCGCGATCAGCCCGTGGTGGGTCCGGCTCCCGACGGCACACCCTGCCTCGCCGTCGTCACCGCTGCGGTGCACAAACGACGAATCGTCGCCGACCGCTGGCATCGAGTGGTGGGCAGTGCGTTACCGGATCTCACACCGGTTGGCGTGGACCTCCTGCTCAACCCCGGAAGCCCCACGCAGTTCCGACTCTTCACCGAGGCATTGCGAACAACCAAATAGGGGTGCCGTTAACGGTCATGTCACCAGGTACATGAAGCTTCCGAAAACGCGGTTGCCGGGGGTTGGCGCGGTGTAGCTTTCGCCCGTGACGAGGGAGCTCGACCAAGATGAGCTGATCGACCGGTGGACGCTGGTAGGCGATGAACCGGGGTTGGTTGCGACCAAGCGCGGGCCGGCGAAAATCGGGTTTGCGCTGATGCTTCGCTTCTACACCGAGAAGGGCCGGTTTCCGCGCGGGCGCTCGGAGATCCACGACGACGCGGTCGAGTACATGGCCCGCCAGATCGGAGTCGAGGGGACCGAGATCGCGTTCTACGACTTCACCGGCCGCACGAGCAAGGCTCACCGAACCCAGATCCGGGAGTCGTTGGGGTTTCGGGAGTGCAGCGTCGCCGACGCCGACGCGCTGACCAGGTGGCTGGTCGACAACATCACCCAGGCGCAGCGGGGCGCGGACGCGGTTCGCGACCACTTGTTGGCGCGATGCCGGGTGGAGAAGATCGAGCCGCCCACCGGCGGCCGAGTAGATCGGATCGTCCGTTCGGCGTTGAGTCTCGGCGAGGAAGTGCTGTTCGAGCGGGTCGGTTCCCGGATGACGCCCGAGGTCGTCGACCGGATGTTGGCGTTGATCGCCGAGGACGACAGCGGGGACGGGTCGGCGGTGTTCGCCTCGATCCGCTCCGATCCGGGCGCGGTCAGCTTGAACACGATGCTGGCCGAGATCGCCAAGCTCGAAGCGGTTCGGGCGATCGGGCTGCCCGGCGACCTGTTCGCCGACATCTCGCCGAAGATCGTCGCGGCCTGGCGCGGCCGGGCGTCGGTGGAATCGCCGAGCCACCTGCGCCGCCACTCCTCGGAGGTTGTAGTGACGCTGTTGGCGGCGCTGCTGCACTGCCGAGTTCGGGAGTTGACCGACACACTTGTCGAGTTGTTGATCTCCACGGTGCATCGCATCAACGCACGCGCCGAGATCCGGGTGACCAACCAGCTGATCAAGGAGTTCAAGCGGGTCACCGGCAAGGAGAACCTTCTGTTCCGCGTCGCCGAGGCCACGGTGGACGCCGGGGACAAGCTGGTGCGCGACACCGTGTTCCCGGTCGCTCCGCAGCAGGTGTTGCGCGACCTGGTGGCCGAGTTCAAGACCTCGGGACCGACGTATCAGCGGACGGTGAAGGCGACGCTGCGCGGCTCCTACACCAACCACTACCGGACCGGGCTGATCAAGCTGCTCAGCGTACTGGAGTTCTGCTCCAACAACACCGCCCACCGGCCGGTGCTCGACGCGCTGGAGCTGATCGCCTGCCACGCCTCGGGCGCCCTGCGCTACTACCCGGCCGAGGAGACCGTGCCGGCCCATCGCGGTGTCAGCGCGGACTGGCGCGAACTGGTGTATCAGACCGACAAGCACCGCAAGACCCGCGTGGTGCGCATGGTGTACGAGGTCTGCACGTTCCAGGCGCTGCGGGACCAGTTGCGGTGCAAGGAGATCTGGGTGGTCGGCGCGGACCGCTGGCGCAACCCGGCGGAGGATCTTCCCGCCGACTTCGAGGAGCGCCGCGTCGAGCACTACGAGACGCTGCGCAAACCGTTGGACGGGTCGGAGTTCATCGCGGTGATGCAGGCCGAGATGCGCGCCGAGCTCGATGCCCTGCACATCGCGCTGCCCAAGTGTGACTGGTTGGAGGTCAAGGAGCGCAAGTCCGGGGCGATCAAGCTGACGCCGGTGCCGAAGCAGGCCGAGCCGACGAACCTGCGGAAGATGAAGAGGGCGATCCGCACCAGGTGGGGGCAGGTGCCGTTGATCGACATCGTCAAGGAGACCGTGCTGCGTACCGGGTGTCTGAGGTCGGTGACCGCGGTCGCGGACCGGGGCGTCATGGCCGAAGACGTGCTCGCCGAGCGGCTTCTGCTGGGCCTGTATGCCTATGGGACCAACACCGGCATCAGGTCGGTCGCCGGTGGCGACCACGGCCACAGCGAGGAGGACATCCGCTACGTGCGCCGCCGGTACCTGACGCCGGAGGCAGCGCACCAGATCGCGATCGAGATCGCCAACGCTACGTTCCGGGTCCGGCGCGCGAGCGTGTGGGGCGAGGGCTCCACGGCCGTGGCCAGCGACTCGACGCATTTCCGGTCGTGGGACCAGAACATCTTCACCGAGTGGCACTCCCGCTACGGCGGGCGCGGCGTACTGATCTACTGGAGCGTGGAGAAGGGCTCGGTGGTGATCCACTCCCAGCGGATCAACTGCTCCGCCAGCGAGGTTCACGCGATAGTCGAGGGCGCGGTGCGCCACGGCACCGAGATGAAGGTCGAGTCCAACTATGTGGACTCCCATGGCCAGTCCGAGATCGGTTTCGGCATAACGAAATTGCTGGGCTTCGACCTGCTGCCCCGGATCAAGCGGATCAACAAGTGCAGGCTGTACCGGCCCGCGACTGGGGAGGCGGACCTGTGGCCGGGGTTGAAACCGGCGTTGACCAGGACGATCCGGTGGGAGCTGATCGCGCAGCAGTACGACCAGATGGTGAAGTACGCGACCGCGATCCGCACAGGCACCGCCTCGACCGAGGCGATCCTGCGCAGGTTCATGAAGGCCAACGCCGCCCACCCGACCTATCAGGCGATGATCGAGCTGGGCCGCGCCCAGAAGACGATCTTTCTATGCCGCTACCTGCGCAGCCGAGAACTTCAACGGGAGATCGAGGAAGGGCTCAACGTCATCGAGTCGTGGAACCGCGCCAATGCCGTCATCTACTACGGCAAGACCGGCGAACTGTCATCCAACCGGGTCGACGAGCAGGAGCTGAGCGTGCAGTGCCTGCGAATTGTCCAGGCGTCGCTGGTCTATGTCAACACCCTGATGATCCAAGACCTCATCGATGACCACGACACCGCCGAGGTACTCGTCACCGCCGCTGACAGACGCGGGGTGACCCCACTGTTCTGGGAACACGTCCTGCCCTATGGCGAGGTCAAGCTCAATATGGGCAGCCGCCTCACACTCGGTGGCGATTGATCAGCTCCAGCTCGATGACGAAAGGCGGGGTGTTCGCGAAGTTGAAACCCCGGTCGGCCCCTGAGCGGACCGGAATGGCGCCCGGAATGAGGCGAATCACCTACACCCATCCCTGCAACCCGGCTCGATCTCGGGTAGGGCGGGCGAGGCCGCCGGCAAGTCGGGGAGAACCGTGCGGGCGCCCCTGGTGGCCGAGTTGGTCAGGGTCGGAGACCAGGGTGGCGACCGCGGCGTAGCTCTGGGCGAGGGTGTGGCGGTGGTGGGTCCAGCGGCGTAGTCCGCGCCACTGCTTGTGGCGGCCGATTGCGTTCTCGACCGGTATCGGGGCCGAGGACTTGTCGGGTGCGGGCACGGGCGCGAATGTCGTTGTCTTGCCCGGGAGATCCAGGCGGTGGGGCGATGACGTGGCGTTTGTGTCGTTTACGCAGGCCGCGGTACCCGGCGTCGACCAGCACCCGCGCTCGCGGGTAGTGCTCGAGCAGAGCGTCGATGCCCTCGGTGGTGACCGCGGTCGGATCGTGTTGACGGCCGGGCCGCGATGCTCCGGTCCACAGGGTGCGGCCTTTCCGGTCGCTGATCACGGTGGTCTTGATCGTGTTGAGGCGTTTCTTGCCCGAGACGAACGCCTTGCGGCCGGGTTTACCGGCGGCGGGCCGCCTGACCTGGGTTTCGGTGGCATCCAACCGCAGGGTGACCCCTTCGGCGGCGGCGTAGGCGAGTACATCGGCCAGCGTGCGTAGCCGGATTCCTGGGCGGTCGGGCACGGCGAACCCGCGCCGTGCGAGCAGTGGCCGGATCTCCCCGATCGCGCGGGCGATGATGGATTGCCGTACCCCGAACAACACCGCCAACACTCGTTGGGGCAGGTCCAAACGCAGGTAGATCAGGGTGGTCAGGACCCGATCGTGGTAGACGAGTTCATGCTTGCGGCCCGCTCCGGCTCGGCGTTCGCGCTCTCGGCCTCTGCGGTCACGTAACCGGGCTTGGTGTTGATCGGTCCATGCTCTGGCCAGTTCGATCACGAGATCTCCCAGGTGTTGTCTGCTGATCCCGGTCAAGGCAGGATCACACAGGGCGGCACGATCGATCACGGTCTTCATCAACCAGATATCGTGCCGCCACCCACCGACACCAATGAGCCTGTCCCTCAACGCACTACCGCGGATCAGCTCGTAAGGTTAGGCAGGCGCAGGTAATCGGGCTCGGCCCCACCGTGGACCGGGCGGCCAGTGGAGCGATCGGGTCGTGCTGTGACCGGAGGAAGTCTCAGTAGGGCGTGGCAAGCCCTCCGCACCAGGTTGGCGAAGGACATGAAGGACGTCGGAGGATTATGGGCGCGTCCGTCCTCCGCCGGCGCGGGCCATTGTAGGTCCGCAGTGCGGACAGCCACCGATGCCGACGAGGCGAGCGCTGGAGTCGGCGTCACCGGAAAAGGGAGCACAAGCCGCCTACGGCGGCCCCAGAATGGAGGGCAAGGGGGGCGATTGACAGACTCCATGCGGCACGCGCCCGTATATCCGAGCACCCACAGGCGAGTGACTCCAACTTCCCGCACAAGGAACTTGATCATGTCCGTACGAAGCTGTCGAACAAGATCGTCAAATACTACAACAATCCGAGATACAACGCTGAGTTCAGTTGCTTGTGGCGTACGGATGGTGTGTTGCGCGATCTTGTCGCCGTCCATGGACATCGGGTGTGGGTGTTACGCCAGGGCCACAACGTCGTCACCGGCCACGAGCGAGGCCGGACGATGCAGTTGATCCGGCTCGAGGATCGGCTCGATAATTTCCGGGCTGGCGAGCACTCGATGGACACCATCGTCGACCAGTTCCGAAGGCTGGGTGAAGGACTCGACAAGCCCATCAATCAGCAGCCGATACAGCACGCCTTCGCCACCCCCGACGAACTCCGTCGTTGGGTGCAAGATGACTTGGCTGCGCGCGGCCAACACAGCCATCGCAGCATCGAAATCCGCCTGGACGACCTGGCGGACTTCCGTCTGCACGGTGTCGTGGTCGCACGGGTTTTGGAGACCGGACTGGAGTGCCCCCAGTGAATGCGTCCGCCCGGTATTAGAGTCCTGAGTGGCTCTGATCAGGGCCGGAAGGGACACTGGAACCATGGCAGGAC
>NZ_JBEXLL010000113.1:0-14143 GCF_040609955.1 Nocardia sp. NPDC004568 | reverse complement strand
CGGGCCTCGAAGCGCATGCGCGAAGCGCGAGTCTCGAGGCCTGAACGGCGAGACGGGCCTCAACCCTTGGAGGTGTCTCGTAGAACTCGACGCATACAGGGTTGCGTCGGCGGGGACGTCCGGATCCGGATACTTCCCGGCCGTTTGCCCACTCCGGAATGTCGGCCTTCATGGCCGGGGCCCGCCCCCGGTTCTGCCCCGCCGGAGGCGGGCCGGTATCACCGCCGGAACTCGGCGGCGTAGTCGGGGACGCCCGCCCCGTTGCGGAGCTGCTGGCGGCCCCGGCCCACGGTGCGCAGCGCACTGCCGAGGGTGTCCTCGAACTCGGCGAGTTTGGTGTCGACGTAGTGGTCGCAGTCGGCGCGCATCCGGTCGGCGTCGGCGTGGGCGGTGTCGATGATGCGGGCCGATTCGGCGTGCGCGGCCCGTACCACTTCGGTGTCCTCGACCAGCCGGCGCTGTTCGGCCTGGCCGTCGGCGACCGAGCGGTCGTAGGAGGCCTGGCCGGCCTCGATGGTCCGCTCGGCCTCGGCGCGGGCCCGGCCGGTGACCGCCTCGTACTCGGCCTTGGCGTCGGTGACCAGGCGTTCCGCTTCGGCGGTGGCGGTATCGACCATCCGGTCGGCGTGCGCGGTGGCCTCGGCGACCATGCGGTCGGCGTGCGCTTTGGCCTCGGCGAGGATGCGGTCGGCTTCGGCGCGGGCGTCGGCCACCGTGCCGGCGGCCTGTTCGTCGGCGGACCGGATGGTGTCCTCCGCGAGCCCCCGGGCGTCGTCGACGATCTTGTCCCGGTGGTCGAGCACGTCCTGAGCGTCGTCGATCTCGGTGGGCAGCGCGTCCCGCACATCGTCGAGCAGATCGAGCGTCTCCGGACGCGGCACGATGCAGTTGCGCGTCGCGGGGATACCGCGCGCCTCCTCGACTATGGCGACCAGTTCGTCGAGCGCCTCGAATACCCGGTACATGCTTACTGTCCTCCTGCTGACGATCGGCGACACATCACGCCGTTCCCAGTGTGCCCCGGGCCGGTGGATGCGCCGAACCTACTTTCGGTGTGTCGCCCGGTCTGCCCGATATCTGCAGAGTCACACAATCAACTGGAGACCCACCCTCCGCTTGGTGCTAAATTCTTAGGGAGCCCCACCGCGGCGCGGCGGGCTGCCTGTCCCTTGCCCGATCGGAACCGCCCATGACCATCCTGCAGTTGCCTACTTCCACGGCGCTGACCACCGGGGATCTGGATATCGATTGGCCGGAACCGTTCACCCCCACCGCCTGGCAGCAGCGTCTCCTGCAGTACCTGCGCGGTGATCGTGCGTTCCCGCAGTTGATTCGTTTCGCACTGGTCGGCGGATCGAGCAATATTTCGTACGTCCTGCTCTTCCTGACCCTCACCGGCGTCGGGCCCCTACCGGCCAATGTGGCCGGTTCGGTCGTGAGCACCGTGCTGGCCAACGAACTGCACCGCCGGCTCACCTTCCACGCCGCCGAGCGGGTCGGCTGGTTCACCGCGCAGTGGGAGGGCGGCGGCCTGGCACTGCTGGGCCTGGGTATCAGTACCGCGGCGCTGGCCGCGCTGGAGGTCCTGGCCCCGACGCTGAACACACCCACCCAGGCCGCGGCCGTGCTGGCGATCAGCGCCGCGGTCGGGGGTCTGCGGTTCCTGGCGCTGCGCGGTCTGGTGTTCCGGCCGCTGCAGCGGGCCCGGGAAGTGACCGCCCAGCGGTCCGGATCAGCCCGCGCGCTCGGCCAGCCGGTCGAGTAGCCGTTTGTGCACCAGCGGCGGCAGCATATCGCTGACGTCGCCGCCGAAGGCCGCCACTTCCTTGACCAGGGAGCTGGACAGATAGCCGAAGGCGGGGTTGGTCGCGATGAAGAAGGTGTCCACCCCGGAGAGCTTCTTGTTCATCTGCGCCATCTGGAGTTCGTAGCCGAAGTCCCCGGCGTCGCGCAGCCCCTTGACGATGGCGGTGATGCCCTGCTCCCGGGCGAAATCGACCAGCAGGCCGTCCCAGGAGGCGACCCGCACGTTCGGCAGGTCCGTGGTGGCGTCGCGCAGCAGATCGATCCGTTCGTCGATCGAGAACATGCCCTGCTTCTTCTTGTTGATCATCACGGTGATCACGACCTCGTCGAACTGTTCGGCGACCCGCCGGAACACATCGAGATGGCCGTTGGTCACCGGATCGAAGGATCCCGGGCACAGAGCTCCTGCCATGGGTCAGACGCTAGCAGGTTCGCCCGGGTCCGCCGGGGTCGCGCCCACATACACCGCCGACTCGATCCGGGTCTCTCCGTAACGCCGGGCGGCGCGCCCCTCGAAGCCTGCGGGCCAAGCGATCTCGGCCGACCGCGCCGAGCGTTCCACCAGCAGTAACGCTTCCTCGGCGAGCCAACCGTGTGCGGCGAGCGCCATGAGATCGCCCTCGACGGCGGCGGTGGTCAGCTCGTAGGGCGGATCGGTGAACACCAGATCGAAAGCGCCCGCGCCGCCGTGGGCGAGCACCTGCGTCACCGTCCCGACCCGCACCTGCGCACCGCCCAGCCCGAGTTCGGCGATATTGCCGCGCAGCACCCCGGCCGCCCGCCGGTCGGATTCGACCAGCAGCGCGGCCGTGGCGCCGCGCGACAGCGCCTCCAGCCCGAGCGCGCCCGAGCCGGCGTAGAGGTCGAGCACCCGGGCGCCCGCGAGATCCATCCACGCCTCGATCGAGGAGAACACGGCCTCCCGCACCCGGTCCGAGGTGGGCCGGGTTCCGGCCGGCGGCACCCTCAGGCGCCGCCCCCCGGCGGTCCCGGCGACGATCCGGGTCATTCGGATTCGCGCTCGCCCAACTCGACCAGCAGATCACCGCCCTCGACCTGCTGCACCTGCGCGATGGCCACCCGGCCCACCACACCACCGCGCGGCGCGGTGATGGCGGCCTCCATCTTCATGGCCTCGATGGTGCCGATGGTGTCGCCCGAGCCGACCGTTTCGCCCTCGGCCACGGTCAGTGTCACGACACCGGCGAAGGGTGCCGCGATGTGATGCGGGTTGTTCTTATCGGCCTTCTCCGCGGCCGGGATCTCACTGGCGATGGACCGGTCCCGCACGGAAACCGGGCGCAACTGCCCGTTCAGGATGCACATCACCGTGCGCATCCCGCGTTCGTCGGGTTCGGAGATCGCCTCCAGCCCGATGAGCAGGATGACGCCCTTCTCCAGCTGTACCCGGTGCTCCTCGCCGTGCCGCAGGCCGTAGAAGAACTGATTGGCCGACAGGCCGGTGGTATCGCCGTACTTCTCCCGGTGCGCCAGGAATTCCGCGGTCGGGCCGGGGAAGAGCAACCGGTTCAGGGTCGCGCGGCGCTCCCCGGAGGTACCGGCCAGGCCCGCCTCGTCCGCGGCGGACAACTCGGATTCGGGTTTGGCCGCTCCCCGGCCGGCGAGCGCCTTCTCCCGGAACGGCTCGGGCCAGCCACCGGCCGGAGTGCCGAGTTCGCCGCGCAGGAAGCCGATCACCGAATCGGGGATGTCGTAGCGCCCCGGATCGGCGGCGAAATCCTCGATCTCGATACCGGAGCCGACCAGCGACAGCGCCAGGTCGCCGACGACCTTGGAGGACGGCGTGACCTTGATCAGCCGGCCCAGCAACCGGTCCGCGGCCGCGTATTTCGCCTCGACCTCCTCGAACCGGTCGCCGAGCCCCAGGGCGATGGCCTGCTGGCGCAGATTCGACAGCTGACCGCCGGGGATCTCGTGGGTGTAGACGCGCCCGGTCGGCGCCGGCAGGCCGGATTCGAAGGGCGCGTACACCTTGCGCAGCGCCTCCCAGTACGGCTCCAGATCGCAGACGTTGCGCAGATTCAGCCCGGTGTCGTATTCGCTGTGCGCGGCGGCGGCCACGATGGCCGAGAGCGCGGGCTGGCTGGTGGTACCGGCCATGGCGGCCGACGCGCCGTCGACGGCGTCGGCGCCGGCCTGCCAGGCGGCGAGATAGGTGGCCAGCTGCCCGCCCGGGGTGTCGTGGGTGTGCACATGGACCGGCAGATCGAAATTGCTGCGCAGCGCGGTCACCAGTTTCGCCGCGGCGGGCGCGCGCAACAGTCCGGCCATATCCTTGATCGCCAGCACGTGCGCGCCCGCGTCCACGATCTGCTCGGCCAGCTTCAGGTAGTAGTCGAGGGTGTAGAGCTTCTCGTCCGGGTCGGTGAGATCGCCGGTGTAGGACAGCGCGACCTCGGCGACAGCGGTGCCGGTTTCGCGGACCGCGTCGATGGCCGGACGCATCTGGTCCACATTGTTCAGCGCGTCGAAGATCCGGAAGATATCGATCCCGGTCGCGGTGGCCTCGGCCACGAACGCCCGCGTCACCCGCTCCGGGTAGGGGGTGTAGCCGACGGTGTTGCGGCCGCGCAGCAGCATCTGCAGGCAGATGTTCGGAATCGCCTCGCGCAGCGCGGCCAGCCGCTCCCACGGGTCCTCGTAGAGGAAGCGCAGCGCCACATCGTAGGTCGCCCCGCCCCAGGCTTCGATGGACAGCAGTTCCGGGGTCAGTCGCGCGACATGCCCGGCCACATCGAGCAACCCGTTGGTGCGTACGCGGGTCGCGAGCAGCGACTGGTGGGCGTCGCGGAAGGTGGTGTCGGTGACCCCGACCGCCTTCTGCGCGCGCAACGCCTGCGCGAATCCCTCCGGGCCCAGCGTCAGCAGCTTCTGCCGCGAACCGTCCGGCGGCGGCACCGACAGATCGATCGTGGGCAGTTTGTCGTGCGGATACACCGCGGTCGGCCGGGCACCGTGCGGTTTGTTCACCGTGACATCGGCCAGATAGTTGAGGATCTTGGTGCCGCGGTCGGCGGGTTCGCGGGTGGCCAGCAGCTCCGGGCGCTCGTCGATGAACGAGGTGGTGATGCGGCCCGCGGTGAAATCGTCGTCGCCGAGTACCGCGAGCAGGAACGGGATATTGGTGGTGACACCGCGGATCCGGAATTCCATCAGCGCCCGCCGGGCCCGCGCCACCGCCGCCGGGAAGTCCCGGCCCCGGCAGGTGAGCTTCACCAGCATGGAATCGAAGTAGGCGCCGATCTCCGCACCCAGGTTCGCGCCGCCGTCGAGCCGGATCCCGGCGCCGCCGGGGGTGCGATAGGCGGTGATGCGGCCGGTGTCGGGGCGGAATCCGTTGGCCGGGTCCTCGGTGGTGATCCGGCACTGCAGCGCCGCACCGCGGATGGTCACCTTGTCCTGGCTCAGGCCCAGATCCGAGAGGCTCTCCCCGGCCGCGATCCGCAGCTGCGACTGCACCAGGTCCACATCGGTGATCTCCTCGGTGACCGTATGTTCCACCTGGATCCGCGGGTTCATCTCGATGAACACATGATTGCCGCGTTCGTCGAGCAGGAACTCCACCGTGCCCGCACAGCTGTAACCGATCTGCCGGGCGAAGGCCACCGCGTCCGCGCAGATCCGGTCCCGCAATTCCGGATCCAGATTCGGGGCCGGAGCCAGCTCGATCACCTTCTGGTGCCGCCGCTGCAACGAACAGTCCCGCTCGAACAGGTGCATCACCTCGCCCTGGGTATCGGCCAGGATCTGCACCTCGATATGCCGCGGGTTCACCACCGCCTGCTCGAGGAACACCGTCGGATCACCGAACGCCGACTCGGCCTCGCGCGAGGCCGCCTCGATCGCCTCCCGCAATCCCGACCGCTCGGCAACCCGGCGCATGCCGCGCCCGCCACCACCGGCGACGGCCTTCACGAACACCGGGAACTCCATGGACTCCGCGGCGGCGAGCAGCTCCGCCACATCGGCCGAGGGCGCGCTCGAATCCAGCACCGGCAGCCCGGCCTCCCGCGCCGCGGCGATCGCGCGGGCCTTGTTGCCCGCCAGTTCGAGTACCTCGGCCGACGGTCCGATGAAGGTGATGCCCTCCCGCGCGCACGCCGCGGCCAGATCGGGATTCTCCGACAGGAAGCCGTAGCCGGGGTAGATCGCGTCGGCGCCCGCGGTCTTGGCCGCGTCGATGATGGCGTCGACCGAGAGGTAGGCCCGGACCGGATGACCTTCCTCGCCGATCTCGTATGCCTCGTCCGCCTTCAGGCGGTGGACCGAATTACGGTCCTCGTGCGGGAAGACGGCAACCGTTCCGACACCGAGCTCGTACGCCGCGCGGAAGGCTCGGATGGCGATTTCGCCGCGGTTGGCAACCAAGACTTTCGAGAACATTGAACCAACGTACCCGGCGCCACACCCAGGATCGACAGCGAAGTCCACTTCGCAGAATCTTCACATCGGGGTATGGCAACGGTGCGAAGTAGAGTTCACCGCGCCGTCATATCTCACCGCCCGCGACCCGCTTCTGTGCGGTTCCGGTGGGCCGGCCACCACCCCGCTACTTCCCGGACGCGCGGGCACCGTCGCCGAATGGTCCTCCGGTGGCGGCCCGCCCGCAACCGCGCCACCACCACCGTAACGGCGCGCCGTCCACCCGCGCGGCGACCCCGTTGTGCGCGGCGGACCGCCGGACCGCTCGTGCCGCCGCGCGGCGCCGAGTTATGGTGGAGCACGCAGCTGGTCCGCCGGCCGGACGGCGAGGAGCCCCGAACGTCCGCCCCGGCGCCGAAGCCCGCATCACGCGGGTGAGAGGGAATCCGGTGGAAGTCCGGAACTGTCCCGCAGCGGTGAGCAGGAACGACCGCCGTCATCAGCACTGGGCGACACGCCTGGGAAGCGACGGCCAGTAGGTCGGCCGACAGGCCGGTGCCCGCGAGTCCGAAGACCTGCCGGTTGTACCGGATACGCCGTATCCGGTGGCCGTCGCCTCGTGGAGCGGGCGCCGCGGTCCACCAGTGCTGACATACGACCCGACCACCCGGCCGGGCCGTTCGGGGTCTCATCGGTGCCGTGCGCCCGGGAACGGCGACGTCCGTCGAACTTCAGCACTGGAGAACACCGTGACTGTTACTTCGCACAGCCCGTTCACCGCAACAATTCTCGGTCTGCCCCGGGTGGGTCCGCGCCGGGAACTCAAACGCGCGATCGAGTCCTATTGGGCGGGCCGCATCGATGCGGCGCAGCTGCACGAGACCGGCCGTGCGCTACGCCGCGACCAATACGCCGCTCTGACCGCCGCCGGCCTGGATTCGATCCCCGTCGGCACCTTCTCCTATTACGACCAGATGCTCGATACGGCCGCCCTCCTCGGCGCCCTGCCCGTCCGGGTCGCCGGGATCGAGGATCGGCTGGACCGCTATTTCGCCGCCGCGCGCGGAACCGAATCGGTGGAACCGCTGGAGATGACCAAATGGTTCGACACCAACTACCACTACCTGGTCCCCGAACTCGGCCCGGACACCACCTTCGGCCTGGATCCGGAAGATCTGCTGGCGCAGGTGACCGAGGCGGTCGAACTCGGCGTGCCGGCCCGCCCCGTGGTCATCGGACCGGTCACTTTCCTGAAACTGGCCAAGACCACCGGCGGTGCCGCGCTGGACCGGATAGACGAACTGATCCCGCTGTACGGCGAGTTGCTGCGGCTGCTCGCCGACGCGGGGGCGGGCTGGGTACAGCTCGACGAACCCGCCCTGGTCACCGACCTCACCGCCGCGGAACTGGCGACGGTCCGGCGGGTGTACACCGAGCTCACCGCCGTGCCGCGGCGACCGGCGGTGCTGGTGGCCACGTATTTCGGGTATCCGGGCGCGGCGCTGGAAGCGCTGTCCGCCACCGAGGTCGAAGGTATCGCCGTCGACCTGGTCGCGGGCACCGAGGTCGCCGCCGTGGCGTCGCTCCCCGCGCTGACGCGCAAACTGCTGGTCGCGGGGGTCGTCGACGGTCGCAATGTCTGGCGCGCCGATCTCGACAGCGCACTGTCGACGTTGGCCGGCCTACTGGGCAGCGTGGGGGCGCTGGCGGTTTCCACGTCGTGCTCGCTGCTGCACGTCCCGTACTCGCTGGCGCCGGAGACGCGGCTCGACGACGCGCTGCGCTCCTGGCTCGCCTTCGGTGCCGAGAAGACGGCCGAGGTGCGGATACTGGCGACGGGCCTGCACTCCGGCACCGAGGCGATCGCCGCGGAACTGGGCGCCGCCCGCGCCGCCACGGCGAGTCGCCGCGCCGATCCGCGGCTCAGCAATGCGCAGGTGCGGGCGCGACTGGCCGCGCTGGGCGCGGACGCCGTGCGGCGGGCCCCCGCCGAACAGCGCCGGGCCCTGCAGCGGGAACGTCTGCACCTGCCGCCGCTGCCGACCACCACGATCGGGTCCTACCCGCAGACCCCGGCCATCCGGCGGGCCCGGGCGGCGCTGCGGGCCGGGGAGATCGACCGGGCCGAATACGTCCGGCGCATGCGGGCGGAGATCGGCGAAGTCATCGCCCTGCAGGAGAAACTCGAGCTCGATGTACTCGTGCACGGCGAACCGGAACGCAACGATATGGTGCAATACTTCGCCGAACAGCTCGACGGATTCGCGGCGACCGATCTGGGCTGGGTCCAGTCCTACGGCACCCGCTGCGTGCGTCCGCCGATCCTGTTCGGTGATGTCTCCCGTCCCGCCGCGATGACGGTGGACTGGATCACCTACGCGCAGTCGCTCACCGACAAACCGGTCAAGGGCATGCTCACCGGCCCCGTCACCATCCTGGCCTGGTCCTTCGTCCGCGACGACCAGCCCCTGGCGGATTCGGCCCGGCAGGTGGCGCTGGCGATCCGGGACGAGACAGTGGATCTGCAGAACGCGGGGATCCGGATCGTCCAGGTCGACGAGCCCGCGCTGCGGGAACTGCTGCCGTTGCGCGACGCCGATCAGCGGGAGTACCTGGACTGGTCGGTGCACGCGTTCCGGCTGGCGACCTCCGGAGTGGCCGACTCCGTCCAGATCCACACCCACCTGTGCTATTCGGAGTTCGGTGAGGTGATCGACGCCATCGCCGGGCTGGACGCCGATGTCACGTCCCTCGAGGCCGCCCGCTCGCATATGGAGGTACTGGTCGATCTGAACGCCTCCGGCTTCGCCGCCGGTGTGGGTCCGGGTGTCTACGACATCCACTCCCCCCGGGTGCCCGGTGTCGAGGAGATCACGGCGTCCCTGCGCGCCGCTCTGGAAGCGATTCCGGCCGAACGTCTCTGGGTCAATCCCGACTGCGGCCTGAAGACCCGGGGCCCGGCCGAGGTGGAGGCATCCCTGCGCAATATGGTGGCCGCCGCCCGCGGCGTCCGCTGAAATCCCGGCCCGGGCCGCACCTCGCGCGGCCCGGGCCGTTCAGCCCTCCAGTTCCCCGGCCCCGGGTTCCCGGCGTTTCGTCCGCCGGGCCACACAGTGCGGGCAGGTCTGCGCCACCCGCAGCACCGGCCGGGTCCGGGCCGGCGCGGACGGCCCCCGCCGTACCGCCCGGCACCCCTGTCTTTCCTCCACGACGCCAACCCCTTTCCCCTCGGCGATTCCGTTGCCAGGTTTGACGCCGAGCGTCCCGGCCCGGTTCCCGCGCTCGGCGATCAGGATTTGGCCAGGTACTCCAGGCGTTCGGAATCGACGGCGGCGTGCATCATCGCCGCCAGGCCGGGATGCCGGGTCAGCCCGGGATCCTGCTGCACCACGGTGCGGGCGAGTTCCTGAGCGGCGGTGATGACCTCGAGATCGTCGAGCAGCGACAGCAGGCGCAGTGACCGGGTGGTGCCCGACTGCGCCGCGCCGAGCACATCGCCCTCGCGCCGCTGCCGCAGATCGAGTACCGACAGTTCGAAGCCGTCGGTGGTGGCGGCCACGGCCTCCAGCCTGGTCATCGCCGGGCCGCCGGGCGCGGCATCGGTGATCAGCAGGCACAATCCGGGATGCGCGCCGCGCCCGATCCGGCCCCGGAGCTGGTGCAGCTGACTCACCCCGAACCGGTCGGCGTCCACGATCACCATCACGGTCGCGTTCGGCACATCCACGCCCACCTCGACCACGGTCGTACAGACCAGCACATCGATATCGCCGGCGTTGAAGTCGCGCATCACCTGGTCTTTTTCATCCGACGGCAGCCGTCCGTGCAGCAGCCCGATCCGCAGCCGCGCGAGCGGTCCGGTACGCAAGCGGTCGAAGACGTCGACCACGGCCTGGGTGGGCGGGGCCTCCTTGTCCACGGCTTTCTTGCCCCTCGTCCCGGCACCGTCCTCGTCGTCGCCGATCCGCGAGCACACGACATAGGCCTGCCGGCCCGCGCCCACCTCCTCGGTGATCCGTTCCCACGCCCGGTCCACCCAGTTGGGATGTACCCGGCGCGGTACCACCTTCGACTGGATCGGCGAACGCCCGCGGGGCAGTTCGGTGAGGGTGGAGGTCTCCAGGTCGCCCAGGGTGGTCATGGCGATGGTGCGCGGAATCGGGGTCGCGGTCATCACCAGCAGATGCGGGGAGAAACCCGATTTCGCCTTGGCCCGCAGCGCATCGCGCTGCTCCACGCCGAACCGGTGTTGTTCGTCCACCACCACCAGACCCAGATCGAAGAATTCGACCGAATCCTGGATCAGCGCGTGGGTGCCGATCACGAGGCCCGCCTCCCCGGTGACCGCCGCGAGCAGGGCGGCTCGCTTCGCCGCGGCCGGCATGGAACCGGTCACCAGCGTCACCCGGGTGGCGGTCTCGGCCGCGCCCAGCTCCCCCGCCTGCCCGAGATCGCCCAGCATCGCCCGCAGCGACCGGTAGTGCTGGGCGGCGAGCACCTCGGTGGGCGCCAGCAGCGCGCACTGCTGACCCGCATCGATCACCTGCAGCATGGCGTGCAACGCGACGATGGTCTTACCCGAACCCACCTCGCCCTGTAGCAGCCGGTGCATGGGCTGTTCCCGGGACAGATCCGCCGAGATCTCGCCGATGACGCCGCGCTGTCCCGCGGTGAGTTCGAACGGCAGCCGCTCGTCGAAGGCGGCGACGATTCCGTCCGCCCGCACCGGGCAGGCCCGGGCCGTACGACCGGCCACCTCGTGCCGGCGTTCGGCGAGGACCAGCTGCAGTGCCAGCGCCTCGTCGAAACGCAGCCGTTCCCGGGCGCGTTCGATATCGGAGGTGCGTTCGGGCAGGTGGATCAGGCGCAGCGCGTCGCCGACCGGCATGAGTTCCCGTTCGTCGCGCACCTCGGCGGGCAGCGGATCCGCCAGCGGGTCGAGCTGATCGAGGATCTGCCGGACACAGGCCAGGATCTCCCAGCTCTGCACCTTCGCTGTCGCCGGATAGACCGGGATGAACTCGCGGTCGAAGAAGGACATGTCCACACCGCCCGCGCCCTTCGCGCTCTGCGCGATCCCGCGCAGGTCGCCCCCGCCGCGCACGGTGGTCAGAGTCGGTTCCTCGTCGTCGGCCTCCGGCAGGATCAGATATCCCGGATGGCTGAGATTCCACTGACCGGGCCGCCAATAGTTGACCGTGCCCGACATCATGGCCCGAACACCCGGGCGGACCGCGTATTTCACCTTGTCGCCGTTGAAGAACGTGACATCCACGCCGCGCCCGCCACCGGTATCGAGCACCACCTTCAGCAACGACCCGCGCCGCTGCCGCATCGGCCGCAGGTCCGCCTTGGTGACCCGCCCGATCACCGTGATATGCGCTCCGTCCTCCGGCGCCTCCTCGGTGAGCGGCTGCCCCTGGGTGGCGTATCGCAGCGGATAGTGGCGCAGCAGATCTTCCACGGTCTGCATATCGAACGCGTCAGCCAGTGACGCGGCGGCCTTCGCGCCGAGCAGATGGTCGAGCCGGTCGCTCAGTGTCGCCATCGCGCTACTCCTGTCCCCTCGGCCCGCGGCGGCGGGTCCGGCGGATACTCATTCCACACCGATCTGTATCAGGTCGCCCTGCTGGCCTCCGGCATACACCGTGACCTCCACACCGGGAAATTCGTCACCGATATGCCGCGCGAGGTCGTCGGCGAGCCCGTCCGGCGCCGCCGCGCCGACCAGCAGGGTCACCAGTTCGCCGCCGAGTCCGAGCATCCGGTCCAGCAGGGTCTGTCCCGCGGCCCGGGGATCCCGGTCGATGACCACCACATCGTGGCCCACCAGGCCGAGTCCGTCGCCGGGCGCGCAGGTCCCGACCATGGTGAGCGCTCGGCCGGCGGCCCGGCGCAGCGCGCCCCAGCGGGTGCTCGCGGCCGCCTCGGACATGGTGAAGGCATCGTCCACGGCGATCCGGGCCCGATCGTGGACCGCCAGCGCCGCGAGCCCCTGGACCATGCTGGCGCTGGGCAGCAGCAGCACGTCCCGGCGCGCGTCACGCGCCGCGGCACCGACCGCCACCAGCCCATGGGCCGGTAGCGCACCGTTGGGGAGTACCAGCACCTCCCGATGCGGGAGCTGCCGGACGGCCGCCAGCAGTACCGCCGAGTCCAGCGTCTGCCCGGCGTTCAGCACCACCGCGCCCCCCGCTTCGAAGAGCGCCGCCGCACCGGCGCCGGACGCGACGGCGAGCACCCCGCGATCGGCGGGTTCACCGATGCGCCCACTGATCTGCCGGGCCGCCCGGTCGTGCGCCTGCCGGCTGTCGGCCGCTGCCCGCACCCCGGTGACCACGGCGCCACCGGAATGCGGGCCGCTGTGCCCGGTGATCCCACCGCGTGCGGGGATTTCGGTCAGGTGCTCGATACGGATCGCGACCGGGCGGCCCACGGCGAGCCCGGCCTCCACCGCCGCCCCCGCGTCCGCGCAGTGCACATGGACCGACCAGCCACCGGTGCCGTCGGCGGCCACCACCACCGAATCTCCCAGGGCGGCGAGCCGCGAGCGCAGTGCGCCGGCGAGATCCGCGCGCCCCCCGTCGATCCGATACATCACCTCGTAGCGCTGCGCCGATTCCGGCCGGGCCGGCGGCGTGCGGATATCCGCGGGCCGGTACTCGGCCCGCGCGGGGGTTTCGCCGGTCACCACGGTGACCAGCCCGTCCAGCAGGACCAGCAACCCGCGCGCACCGGCGTCCACGACCCCGGCGTCACGCAGTACCGCCAACTGGTCGCGAGTGTCCTCCAGCGCCCGAGCCGCCGCGTCGGCTCCGGCGCGCACCACCGCCGCCAGCCCGGGTTCGGCGCAGTGCTGCGCCGCGGCCCCCGCCCGGTCGAGCACCGTGAGGATGGTGCCCTCCACCGGATCGCTCAGGCTGCCCCGGACCAGTGCGGCCGCCCGCGCCAATGCGGTCCGGTAGGTCGGTTCCGTCAGCCCGGCGTCCACCGTCGCGTCCGCGAAACCCCGCAGCACCTGGGACACGATGATGCCGGAGTTACCCCGGGCCCCCGCGGTCGCGCCGCGGGCCAGTGCCGCGGCGACCACACCGGCGGGCGGCCGGTCCGGCTCCCCGTCGGCACCCGACGCCGAGCGCTGTGCTTCCGCGACGGCGGCGCGCATGGTGGCCAGCAAGTTGGTCCCGGTATCGGAATCCGGGACCGGGAAGACATTGAGGGCATCGATCTCCGCGCGACGCTGTTCGAGCGCGGCCACACAGAGACGGCCCCAGGCCAGGAGTTCGGCCCCGCCCAGCCCGCCGTCCGCGGATCCGGTGGCCGGCGAACCGTCGCCGCGCACCTGCCGGGTCTCGGGCACCGTCACCTCGTTCCTCGTCGTCGCAGAATTCGAACGCCAGGTTAGCGGCCGCGCCCGACACCGCGGCCCGGGACGGGCCGCGTCTACGGCGCCTCATGTGGGTTCGCCGGATGAACTGCGGCTTGATGGATCAACCCCGGTTTGGTGGATCGCAGCGGGTCGGGCTACCCTTGCAGGGTTGCCTGGCGCGGCCGTTATCGGTCGACGCTGTCCGATGGTCATCGAATCCGCCGATGCTCGTCGGCGGGCATGACGACATTGATCAGGATCGACCGCTGTACCGGTGGCAGGTCCCCCATGATGACATGAAGGAGTTCGCGACTATGGCTGCCGTCTGCGACGTCTGCGCCAAAGGCCCCGGCTTCGGTAAATCGGTCTCGCATTCGCACCGGCGCACCAACCGTCGCTGGAACCCGAATATCCAGACCGTGCGGGCGCAGGTCGCCCCGGGTAACACCCGCCGGATGAATGTGTGCACCTCCTGCCTGAAGGCGGGCAAGGTGGTCCGCGGCTGATACCGGGCAACCGGTTTCCTCCGTCGAGCACACAGCGCTTCGATACGACCTCGCCCCGGCTCCTGTACGGAGCCGGGGC
>NZ_JBEXLL010000112.1:0-14678 GCF_040609955.1 Nocardia sp. NPDC004568 | reverse complement strand
GAGACTCGCGCCTGCGGCGCATGCGCTTCGAGGCCGAAACGGCGAGACGGGCCTCAACCCTTGGAGGTGTCTCGTAAGACTCGACGCATGCGGGTTGCGTCGGCATTGGATGTCTGGGGCGGATGTCGGCTCGATCGCTCCGGAAACTCGCATCCTATGCCGTCCAAGAATGGCTGCGTTCGCTCAGTACTGATTTCACCCCGTGGCGGCAAGGGCGGGGTCGCCCTCCCTCGGCTGGAGGTGCCCAAGGCCGCATTCGCGGTTGGTCGGCCGAACGCCGCATGGTTTATCGCAGGCGCGCACCAGCCGGCCGCGGATGCCTCGACCCCGTGGCCCGACCACCAAGCGGGATCGGATGGAGGTGTGCCAGTCCACATGCCGACCTGGACGCCGACGCAACCCCCGGGCGTCGAGTTCAGCGAGACACCTCCAAGGGTTGAGGCCCGTCTCGCCGTTCGGGCCTCGAAGCGCATGCGCGAAGCGCGAGTCTCGAGGCCTGAACGGCGAGACCAAGGGGGCCTCGACCCCGCGCGCCGGAGACACGCCAAAAAACACGAGCAGGCCGGCCTCTCACCCCTTCGCGGCTCGGTCACGTCCGAATCCGGGGAGCTTGTGCCCGGTCCAGCTCTGGTCGGCGTCCGTCCCCGCACCCCGGATATCTCCCGCTGCGTCCGGTCACCCGGCCGCGGGGACCCTGTAGATTCCTGGGGGTTGTCGGGGCGCCCGGACGGGGTGCGGCGGGCTGGTTACGGAAGTGGGTGTCTGGCGCGATGGTGCTGGCGGCGTCGATGCGTGTCGTTGCTCGGATGCTGGTGCCGGTGCTGGCCGGGCTGGCCGTCTCCTGTGGTGCCGAGGAGGCCGAACCGCTGGTGGTGGGCGCGCAGGGGGCGGCCGAGTCACGGGTCCTGGCCGATATCTACGCGCAGGCGCTGGCGCGGACAGGCGCGGCGGTGCGGGTCGAGCCGGGGCTGGGCAGCCGGGCGGAGGTGCTGGCGGCGCTGGACGCGGGAACCGTCGCGGTCGCCCCGGACCACAACGGCGCGCTGCTGGCAGACCTGAACGTGGGGGCCGAGGCCACGACCACGAAGGCTGTCACGCGGGAGCTGAACGGGTCGCTGCCGCAGGGGACGGTCACCTCCGACGCGGCCGACGGCGCGGACTTCGAACCGCGGGTCCTGGTCACCGCCGCTGTCGCCGAGCAGCGCGGGATCGATTCGGTGGAGCAGCTGGGTGCGCAGTGTTCATCGCTGGTCGCCGGTGTCGCCGCCGTTCCCGGATTGTTCGAGCTACCGCAGGTGGCGGGGAAGATCTCGGGTTGCGCATTCGCCTCGACCGAAGTGTTCCCGGGGCCCGGGGAACTGCGCCGGGCGCTGCTGGAGGGCCGGGTCCAGGCCGCGGTACTGGCCGGTCCGGCCGAATTCCTGCCCGGCGGTACCGAGGGGTTGACAGTGCTCGCCGACCCGGAGGACGCCATCAGGCCGGAGAACCCGCTCGCGCTGGTGCGCAAGGGGGCATTGGATGATCGGCAGCTGGAGAAGTTGAACTACGTGGCCGGTGAACTCACCACCGACGAGCTCGCGACCCTGGTCCTGCGGGTCCGGGACGAGTCCGCGGACCCGGGGGAGCTGGCCCGCACCTGGCTCGACGCGCACGGCCTCTGAGCAGGACTGAGATCGGTCCGATATGCCCGGAATGTTGGGGCGGTGCCCGGCGTCGTACCTGGAGTCAGGAGTGACCACGGCATGAGCAGGCCGCGGCTGTCGTGCCCCGCCCGTACGGTGAGCCGGTAGTCCCAGGTGGTGTGTCCGTGTGACGCACCGCGACAGATCCACGAAACGGCGCATCGGGTGCCGCTCGGACAGGAACGGAAGCTATGCCCACTCAACGCAATCCGTGGCTCGCATTAGGTGCGCTGGTCGTCGGATTCTTCATGATCCTGCTCGATGTGACCATCGTGGCCGTCGCGAATCCGGCGATCATGACCGATCTGCACGCGGATATCTCGCAGGTCATCTGGGTGACCAGCGCCTATCTGCTCACCTACGCCGTACCGCTGCTGATCACCGGGCGGCTGGGCGACCGGTTCGGGCCGAAGAACATCTACCTGTTCGGGCTCGCGGTGTTCACGCTCTCCTCGCTGGCGTGCGGGCTGGCCGGGGATATCGAGACCTTGATCGCCGCACGGGCCGTACAGGGGCTGGGCGCGGCATTGATGACTCCTCAGACCATGGCGGTGATCACCCGGACGTTCCCGCCGGATCGCCGGGGCGCCGCCATGGGTATGTGGGGCGCGGTCGCCGGGCTGGCGACGCTGGTGGGCCCGATCCTGGGTGGTGTGCTGGTCGACGGTCTCGGCTGGGCGTGGATCTTCATCGTCAACGTCCCGGTCGGCGTGGTGGCCTTCGCGCTGGCCGTCTGGCTGGTGCCGTCGTTGCCGACGAATGAGCACAAGTTCGACCTGGTCGGCGTGGTGTTGAGCGCCGTCGGCATGTTCCTGCTGGTGTTCGGTATCCAGGAGGGCAATACGAGCGACTGGTCGGCGAAGATCTGGGCGATGATCGTGGCCGGGATCGTGGTGCTCGCTGTCTTCGTGGTGACCCAGGCCCGCGGGTCGGGCGAGCCGCTGTTGCCGCTGCCGCTGTTCCGGGACCGTAATTTCTCGCTGTCGAATCTGGCCATCGCCAGTATGGGCGCGGCTGTCACCGCGGTGATGGTGCCGATCTACTTCTACCTCCAGGCCGTGCACGGTATGTCGCCCACCCGGTCGGCGTTGGTGCTGGCTCCGATGGCCATCGTGACGGGGTTCGCCGCCCCGGTGATCGGCCGGCTCTCCGACCGGATGCATCCGCGGATCATTCCGACCATCGGGTTCTCGACGTTCGCGATCTCCATCTTCTGGTTCGCCCTGGTGATGCGGGATCCGCACGCGAATCTCACCTGGATGGTCGTCGCGGGCGCGGTGGCCGGCGCCTCGAACGCCTGTATCTGGGCGCCGCTGGCCACCACGGCCACCCACAATCTGCCCATCTCCCAGGCCGGCGCGGGCGCGGGCGTCTACAACACGACCCGGCAGGTCGGGTCGGTGCTCGGGAGCGCGGCGATCAGTGCCCTGATCGCCGCGCGGATGAGCGCTGCGGGTCTGGGCGACGCTCCGGCCGGAGAGGGGATGGGTACCGGTCAGGTGCCCGAAGCGGTGAAGCAGGCGTTCAGTACCGCGTTGAGCCAGGCCACGGTGCTGCCGGCCGCACTGCTGCTCGTCGGTGTGGTCGCCGCTGCCCTGTTCATCCGCTTCCGGGCCGGTGACGCCGCGGACCGGGGCGCCCCGCAGCCGGACAAGGCGGACTCGCTCACCGGTTAGCTCGTCTGGGGAACCGAACGCGAACGGCCCGGTGAGCGGATTGCTCACCGGGCCGTTCGTCTGATGGGGATCAGCTGTAGATCTTGTCCACCTCGGCGGCGTATTGCTTCATGACGACCGCGCGCTTCAGCGACATCTTCGGGGTCAGCTCACCGGTTTCCTGGGTCCAGTCCGAGGTCAGGATATTGATCTTCTTGATCTGCTCGGCCTTGGAAACCTTCTTGTTGGTCTCGGCGACCGCGGCCTCCACTTGGGCGACCAGGACCGGGTTCTCGACCAGTTCGGCGATCTCCACCTCGGCGGCGATGCCGTTGCGTTCCTTCCAGCCCGGCAGCGCTTCGGGGTCCAGCGTGACGAGGGCGCCGATGAACGGTTTCCCGTCGCCGACCACCATCACCTGGCCGATCAGCGGATGCGCCCGCAGTTCGTCCTCCATGGGCGCGGGGGAGACGTTCTTCCCGCCCGCGGTGACCAGGATTTCCTTCTTGCGGCCGGTGATGGTGATGAAACCGTCGGCGTCGATGGCACCCAGGTCGCCGGTCTTGAACCAGCCGTCGACGAACGCCTCCGCGGTGGCCTGCTCGTTGCCCCAGTATCCGGAGAAGATCACCGGCCCGCGCAGCAGCAGTTCACCGTCCTCGCCGATCTTGGCGGCGTGACCTTCCAGTGGGCGGCCGACCGACCCCACCCGGATGTGGTCGGGGGTGTTCACCGCGACCGCGGCGGTGCTCTCGGTGAGGCCGTAGCCCTCGAAGATGGTGACGCCGACACCGCGGAAGAAATGCCCGAGCCGGGCGCCCAGCGGCCCGCCGCCGGACACCGCGGCCTGGCAGTTGCCGCCCAGGGCGGCACGCAGTTTGCCGTAGACCAGCTTGTCGAACAGTGCGTGCTTGGCGCGCAGCACCAGCCCGGGCTTCCCGGCGCCCAGGGCCTCGCTGTACTCGATCGCGGTGGCCGCGGCAGCGTCGAAGATCTTGCCTTTGCCCTCGTCGTGGGCCTTCTGCTTGGCGGCGTTGAAGACCTTCTCGAAGACGCGGGGTACCGAGAGCACGAAATCGGGCCGGTGCTCGGCGAACTGCTGGACCAGCGTGCTCCAGTCGGAGGTGTGCGCCAGCGTGACCTTGGCGTCGAAGGCGGCCAGGCTCACCGCGCGGGCGAAGACATGCGCCAGCGGCAGGAACATGAGGGTCTTCTTGCCGGGGGTCAGGAACGATGCCAGCGCGATCCGGTCGGCCCGGGACTCGGCCCAGAGATTGGCGTGGCTGAGCATGACACCCTTGGGCCGGCCGGTGGTGCCGGAGGTGTAGATCAGGGTGGCCGGGGAGGCCGCGTTGACCTGGGCGCGCCGATCGTGGACGACCTGCTCGTCGAGTTCGGCGCCGCGTCGGACGAGTTCGCCGATCGCGTCCTTGTCGATTTGCAGGGTCTCGCGCAGCGCGGTCAGTTCGGCCGGATCGATCTCGTCGATGACGCCGCGGTGCTTGTCGTTCTCGACGACCAGCAGTGCGGTGGCCGAATCCTGCAGGATCCAGCGCGCCTGTTCGGCCGAGGAACTGTCGTAGATGGCCACGGTGCAGCCGCCGGCCGCCCAGATGGCGAAATCGAGCAGGGTCCACTCGTAACGGGTGGCGGCCATGATGGCGACCCGGTCGCCCAGTTCGATACCCGAGGCGATGAGGCCCTTGGCCACATCGGTGACCGCTTTCGCGAACTCCGCCGCCCGGACATCGCGCCAGCCGCCCTTGCCGTCGGGGACGTTGAACATCACCGCGGCGGGGGATTCTTTCGCGTAGCGGAACACGTTGTCGGAATTGTTCGCGTCCTCGGGGATGGTGTAGGAAGCCGGGGCTTCGAACTCGCGCATCATTGCCTTTCCCTGTTTGCCAACTCGTCGGTAATTTACGCCACCGGAACCGGACGGGGCGCGGGCCACCGGTAAACGCCCTGGATTTCACCCCGGAATCAGGGCGAAACGCGTCCCGATCAGGCCTTCATCCTAGGTCGCGCAGCGGTAGCTGATCGACGGCTTGCCGGATGAAAACGGCCATTTCGGTCAGTGCCGCGGCAGCTGGGCCCACCAGGGCGGCCTGTAGCTGGGCGACATGCCAGAGACCGCGGCTCTCGGTGAACGAGACTTCGACCCCGGCCGCGCGCAGGGCCGCGGTGAGATCGACGCACTGCGGGTGCAGTAGTTCGTCGACATCGGCCTGGACGTACACCGGGGGCAGCCCGGCGAGGACACCGTGCAGCGGGGCGTAACCGGTATCGGCGGGATCGCCGGTGCCCAGATAGACGGCGGCGCAGGCCCGCGACCAGGGTCCGTTCACGACCAGGTCGCGGGGGCGTTCGGCGAGCTGGTTCGGATCGACCCACGGTGCGATGAGGCCGAGCGCGGCGGGGGTGTGGCCGTGTCGGGCGATCAGCCGTTGGGCCAGCGCCAGGGACAGTCCGCCACCGGCCGAATCCCCGGCGATCGCGATCCGTTCCGGCCGGTAGCCGTGTTCGGCGACCAACTCGAGGAAGGCGGCCTCCGCGTCGTCCAGCGCCGCCGGGTAGGGATGTTCCGGTGCCAGCCGGTAGTCGAGGGCGTAGACCGGTAGTCCGGTGCCGGCGGCGAGCCGGCCGTTGAGCGAACGGTGGGTGGCCAGCGAACCCACGGCGTAGCCGCCGCCGTGCAGGTACAGCACGGCGGCGGGGTCGGCCGGGGCCGGACCGGCCGGTGCGAGTCGCTCGGCCGGGCGGCCGCCCAGGCGGAGCCGTTCGACTCCGACGCCCGGCGGTACGGGTTGCAACGCCGAACCGGCGTCGATCAGGGCCCGCTGGACCCGCCAGGGCAGCCGGGAATGCAGCGCCACCCGGTACATCGAGCCCAGGACGGCCCGCGCCAGCGGCAGTGGCAGCGCGATATCTCGCATGTCGATCCTTCTCCGGTACCGATCAGGGCAGGAAACGTCGTTCGACGCCGACCGCGATGCGCTGGTAACCGGCGGCGGCGGTGCGGACGAACAGGTCCAGCAGTTTGGCCTCCCAGCCGATCAGCACCCGGCCGCGGCCCTTACGCACACCGTCGACGATGGTCTGCGCGGCCATTTCGGGACTGTGGATGGCGAGGTATTTGTCGAACATCGAGCTGGCGTTCGCGCCGTCGATATCGTCGCTGTAGGTGGCGTTGCGGGCGACGGCGGTCTTGATACCCCCGGGGTGCACACAGGTGACCTTGACCGGCGCGCGGTCCACCAGCATCTCCTGGCGCAGCGCCTCGGTGAAACCGCGCACCGCGAACTTGGCCGAGTTGTACGCGGCCTGCCCGGGTACCGCGATCAGGCCGAAGAGGCTGGACACGTTCACCACATGGCCGTCACCGGATTCGAGGAGGAACGGCAGGAACGCCTTGGTCCCGTTCACCACGCCCCAGAAGTCGACATCCATGATGCGTTCGATGTCTTTGAACTCGGTCTTCGCGACATCCCCGTGGTGGGCGATCCCGGCGTTGTTGTAGATCTGGTGCACGACACCGAAATGCTGCTTCACCGCGTCGGCGTAGAGCAGTACGGCCTCGCGTTCGGCCACGTTGAGCCGGTCGGACTTCACCTCGGCGCCGAGCTCCTCGCAGCGGCGGGTGGTTTCGGCCAGCCCCTCGGTGTCGATATCGGACAGGGCCAGTTTCGCGCCGCGCCGGGCGAGGTTGATCGCCAGCGCCCGTCCGATCCCGGAACCGGCTCCGGTGATCACACAGACTTTGTTACGGAAGTAGGAATCGTTGCGCCCTCCCGTCGCCCGGTCCCCGCCCCTCGGGGAATCACTACGTGATGCTGTATTCATGCGGTCACTACTTTCAGATCGGGTCGAACGGGGGCATCGGCAGCCGTTGTCGTATCGTAGGCGGCCACGTCGAATTTCCTTGTGATGCGGCGGAATTCGAAGGTGAAGTCCGGCCAGAGGGTCGTATTGTTGCCGTGCTTGTCCAGGTACCAGCTGGCGCAGCCGCCGGTGCTCCAGACGCTCTTGGTGAGCTTCTTCTGCAGGGCGGAGTTGTAGGAGTCCTGCGCCGAACGGCGCACCTCGACGGTGCGCAGACCCTGGCGTTCGAAGGTGGCCAGGGCGTCGGCGATGTAGTTGATCTGGGATTCGATCATGTAAACCATCGAGGTGTGGCCCAAGCCGACATTCGGGCCGAGCAGGAAGAACATATTCGGGAAGTTGGCGATCGCCGAACCCTTGTAACCCTGCTGGCCGATATCGTCGAAGACCTCGGTCAGGCTGCGGCCGTCGCGCCCGTAGATGGTCTCGTAGGCGGGGGAGTCGGTGACGTGGAAGCCGGTGGCGACCACGATCGCGTCGACCTCGCGTTCGGTGCCGTCTTTCGTGACGATCGAATTCGCGCGGATCTCGGCGATCCCGTCGGTGACCACGTCGACATTGTCGCGATCCAGGGCGGGGTAGTACTCGTTGGAGATCAGCATGCGTTTGCAGCCGATGCGGAAGTTCGGGGTGACCTTCTTGCGCAGTTCCGGATCGCGGATCTCCATGGCCAGTTTGGCCTTGGCCAGGGCCTCGAACGCGCGCATCAGTGGCGGGAACTTCGCCAGGCCGACCACCTGGGTCTCCCGGGCGGCGTAGATCGCGGCCCGGGACAGGCGCTGGACACCCGGGATGTGCTTGAACGCCAGCCGTTCGGGCAGCAGGTAGGGGCGGTCCAGCCGGGGCAGCAGCCAGGGCGCGGTGCGCTGGTAGACGTCGAGGTGGGCGACGCTGCCGGCGATGGCCGGGACGATCTGGATGGCCGAGGCGCCGGTGCCGATGACCGCAACGCGCTTACCGGCGAGGTCGGAATCGTGGTTCCAGCGGGCCGAGTGGAAGATCTCGCCCTCGAAGCTGTTGATGCCCTTGATATCGGGCAGGTTGGGCTCGCACAGCGCACCGACCGCGGAGACCACGGTATCGGCGGTGAAATCGCCCTTGCTGGTGGTGACCTCCCACTGCGCGGTCTCGGCGTTCCAGCGGGCGCCGGTGACATCGCAGTCGAACAGGTGCTTGTCGCGCACGTTGTATTTGTCGGCCACGCCCTGGATATAGGCCTGGATCTCGCCCTGCCGGGAGAACGACCGCGACCAGTCCGGATTCAGGGCGAAGGAATACGAGTACAGGTGCGAGGGCACATCGCACGCGGCACCGGGGTAGGTGTTGTCACGCCAGGTCCCACCGACATCGCTACCGCGTTCCAGTACGAGGAAATCCTCGCGGCCCTGCTGGGTCAGCCGGATGGCGAGGCCGAGGCCGGCGAAACCGCTGCCGATGATGATCGTCCGCAGATGGCGGGTGGGCTGGTTAGCGACAGCTTTGTCTGTAACCTTGCGACTCATATAATGAGCGTAAGGGCTTATTGAGTAGCAGTCAACAGTATTGAACGGCATTCAGTAGGATGAACAGGTGAGTACGAGCCCGGAAGCACCCGTCAAACGCGTCCGATTGAGCCCGGACGAACGGAAGACGCAGCTCATCACGCTCGGTGTGAAGATGCTCGGCGAACGGGCGATCGAGGACATATCGGTCAGCGAGATCGCGGCCCAGGCGGGCATCTCCCGGGGACTGTTGTTCCACTACTTCCCCACCAAACAGGACTTCCAGCTCGAAGTGGTCCGGCACGCGAACGCCGAACTGCTGGCCCGTGTCGTCCCCGATCCCACGCTGAGCCTGTTCGATATGCTGCGGGACTCGGTGGGCCGCTATATCGACTACGTCAGCGAGAACCGCACCTCGTATCTGGCTCTGCTGCGCGGACCCACCAGCTCCAGCCCCGAGCTGGCCGCCATGGTCGAACAGACCCGGCACGCGATCGTCGACATCATCCTCGCCCAGGTCCCGCTGTCGCCGGAGGAGCGCGAGCAGCCCCGGCTGATACTCGTGGTGCGCGGCTGGGTGGCCTTCACCGAGGAAACCACCCTGTCGTGGCTACGCGGCGAATCCCTCTCCCGCGACGAACTGATCGAACTGCTGGTGGAGTCCCTGGTGGCCCTGTCGATGGCGGTGAACCCGGCCCTGGCCGCCGCCTTGCGGACCTGAGGTCCGCCGCTCCCGCCGTGCCGGCCCGAGCCGCAGTTCCGCCGCCCTCCCGACCGGCCACACCCGTGTCCCGGCCGGGGCCTTCGGGTGCCGCGTCCCGCGCAGGTTTCGCAGCGGATCCCGTCTGCGAACAGCTCTACCCTCCCAGCGCTGCGGGCGGCGCCGGAACACAGCGCCGCGATGCGGTCACGGTGCGGGGCGCGCCGGTACGGCCTCCGGATGTCCGGGCGCTCGGTCGAGACGGGGCAGCAGCAGCGGTGTCACCAACAGCAGCACTCCGGCGAGTGTGATCGCCGCGCGTATTCCGATCCACGCGGCGAGCAGGCCCCACAGCGCGGTGATCACCGCGATGGTGACCTTCTTGCTCACCGACCAGGCGGCCAGCGCGCGGGTCGCCCGGTCGGCCGGTAATTGCTCCAGCCGGTAGGTGGCGAATACCGGGTTGAACACCGCCATGCAGACGATCACGGCGGTCTGGACCACCAGGACGAGTACCAAGCCGCCGGCGCCGGCGGTGACGGCGCCCAGCGCGACCGGCCAGCACACCCGCAGAATTCCGGACACCCGCAGCACGCGCCCGTGCCCGTACCGGTCGACGAGCCGGGGCGCGAGCCGCGCCCCGAGCAGGCCGCCGAGACAGGGCAGGGCGAACGCGAGACCGAATTCCCAGGGCGTGAAGCCGAGCTGCCCGAGCATGAGTACCGACATCAGCGGTTGGGTCGCCATGATCAACGCGCCGACCAGGGCATCGTTGCAGAGCAGCGGGCGGAGCCCGGGATGGTTCAGGACGTATCGCCAGCCCTCGAATTGCGCACCTCTGGCTGGTGTCTCGGGGCGGGCCGGAGGCGGTTCCCCATCGCCGATCGCGCGCAGGCCGGCCGCCGAGGCCAGATAACTCAGCCCGTCCGCGACCAAGGTGGCCATCGGACCCAGTAGCCCGACGGCGGCGCCGCCCAGGGGCGGCCCGAGCACGATGGCGGTCCAGTTGGTGGATTCGAACCGGGCATTGGCCACGAGCAGATCGTCCGGCGCCACCAGACTCTTCAGATAGGCACCGGACGCGGCGGTGAAACCGATATCGGCGGTCGCGGCGACGACCGCGACCACGAGCAGCTGCGTGAAGCCGAGTGCGCCGAACGCGAAGGCGACCGGGATGCTCAGCAGCGCCACGCACCGGATCAGGTCCATGGTGATCAGGACGGGCCGCTTGCGGCGGAACTCCACCCAGGGGCCCAGCGGAATCGCCACCAGGGCGCCGACGGCGAGGCCGGCCGCCGCCAGTAGTGAGACCTCGGCCGGTCCGGCGTGCAAGACGAGAACGGCGACGAGACCGAAGGCATCGAACGCCAGCGCGGTACCGAAACGGCTCACCGCGTAGGCGGCCCACAGCCAACCGAACCGCCGTCCCAGGGACCGCCCATTCGCCACGCCGGCTTCCTCCCGCTCATGTGTCCTCGCGTCGACCTGCGCGAGCAAAGCAGAAAGCGCGGGCCGCGATCAAACAACCGCGGCGGTACCGGGCACAACTGTTCGTTGTATTCCATGGGTGGTCACCCGGCGGAATGGGACCCCGGTGTGGGCGGTAATTCTCGGGGAGATATATTCGTAGTGGGTGGGGTCGATATTGTTTTTCGAGTCCCGCGCGAGTTGATTTCACACCCGCCCCGGTCTCCCAGCTGTTCCCGGGTCCGGATCGCGGCCGGTCGTGCGCCCCTGAGGTCGGTCCCGTTCTCGATATGCCCGATGAGTACCGCTGTGGCCGAACGTGTCCCGGAGACCTGCTGGGCCCGGGTCCCCTCCACCCCCTCGCGACCTCCTGCGCTCGAACCCGCGCAGGTCGATTCGGCGGTTTTCCGCCATTCGACTTGACGGCGGGCGGGCCGGGGTGTCATTATCAAAATAGAAAGCATCGGAAAACGGTTGCTTTATTTTTCATGTCTCTCGACATTCGCGGATTTTCTGTGTAATTTAGGACGTCGCGCCGGGGTGCGTGCTGTCCGACTCTCTAAATACGAATTCACCGTGGAAAGCGGCGCGTTCTGCGTCTCGCTGCCACGGCTCGTCGTCGAGTCCTGTCCGAACGGCTTCCGCCCGCGGTGCGCGATCCGAATAACGCCCACTGGACAAGCAGATACGTGACGCCCGTACCGCGCAGGTATGGGCGGCGTGCGGTGCTGGAAGGACGCATCTTGGCACTCATCGATCGAACCGCGGCAGTTGCCGCGATATCCGCCGGAAGCCGAATTCCCGGGAGCCGCGCGCGGCTCTCGTTCGCCAGAGTGCGCGAACCCCTGGAGGTGCCGGGACTGCTGGAGATCCAGACCGAATCCTTCGGCTGGTTGATCGGCGCGACCGCCCAGCGGGAACAGGCGGCCGCGCGCGGCTATTCGTTCACGGGCGGGCTGGCGGAAGTACTCGCGGAGATCAGCCCGATCGAGGACTTCGCGGCGACCATGTCGCTGACCCTGTCCGAACCTCGGTTCGAAGAGGTCAAGGCCTCCATCGACGAATGCAAGGACAAGGACCTGACCTACGCGGCGCCGCTGTTCGTCACCGCGGAGTTCATCAACAACAACACCGGCGAGATCAAGAGCCAGACGGTCTTCATGGGTGACTTCCCGATGATGACCGACCGCGGCACCTTCATCGTCAACGGCACCGAGCGCGTGGTCATCTCGCAGCTGGTGCGTTCGCCGGGTGTGTACTTCGATCACTCCGTCGACAAGAGCACCGAGAAGGACCTGCACAGCGTGCGGGTCATCCCGTCCCGTGGCGCGTGGCTGGAATTCGATATCGACAAGCGCGACACCGTCGGCGTGCGTATCGACCGCAAGCGGCGGCAGCCGGTGACCGTGCTGCTCAAGGCCCTCGGCTGGACCACCGAACAGATCGCCGAGCGGTTCGGTTTCTCCGGTGTGCTGATGTCCTCACTGGAGAAGGACAACACAGCGGGTACCGATGAGGCGCTGCTCGACATCCACCGCAAGCTCCGCCCGGGCGAACCGCCCACCAGGGAATCGGCGCAGTCGCTGCTGGAGAACCTGTTCTTCTCGGAGAAGCGCTATGACCTGGCGGCGGTGGGCCGCTACAAGATGGACAAGAAGTTCGGTGTCCGGCGGGACGGGCCGGGCGGCCCCCGGGTGCTCACCGAAGACGACCTGGTCACCGTTATCGAATATCTGCTGCGGCTGCACGCGGGGGAGCGGACGATGGCCGGGCCCGGCGGCGTCGAGGTGCCGGTCGAGGTGGACGATATCGACCACTTCGGTAATCGCCGCGTGCGCACTGTGGGGGAACTGATCCAGAACCAGTTCCGGGTGGGGTTGTCCCGGATGGAGCGTGTGGTCCGGGAGCGGATGACCACACAGGACGTCGAGGCCATCACGCCGCAGTCGCTGATGAACATCCGGCCGGTGGTGGCGGCGCTCAAGGAGTTCTTCGGGACCTCCCAGTTCTCCCAGTTCATGGACGAACGCAACCCGCTCGCCAGTCTCACCAACAAACGCCGCCTGTCCGCGCTCGGGCCGGGCGGCCTGTCCCGGGACCGGGCCGGCCTCGAGGTGCGCGATGTGCACTACAGCCACTACGGGCGGATGTGCCCGATCGAGACGCCGGAAGGCCCGAATATCGGGCTGATGGGTTACCTGTCGGTGTATGCGCGGGTGAATCCGTTCGGGTTCCTTGAAACGCCGTACCGCAAGGTGGTCGGCGGCACCGTGACCGACGAGATCGTCTATCTGACCGCCGACGAAGAGGACCGGCACATCGTCGCGCAGGCGAATGAATCGCTCGATGCCGCAGGGCGATTCGTCGAACCGCGGATCGCGGTCCGGCGCAGGTATTCCGAGGTCGAGCTCGTCGATACCGCTCGGGTCGATTATATGGACGTCTCGCCGCGCCAGATGGTGTCGGTGGCGACGGCGATGATTCCGTTCCTGGAGCACGATGATGCCAACCGTGCCTTGATGGGTGCGAATATGCAGCGTCAGGCTGTGCCGTTGATCCGTTCCGAGGCTCCTGTGGTGGGTACCGGTATGGAACTGCGGGCCGCGGTGGATGCCGGGGATGTCGTGGTCAACGACAAGGCCGGTGTGGTCGAGGAGGTCTCCGCCGATTATGTGACGGTGATGGCCGATGACGGGACCCGTAAGTCCTATCGGTTGCGGAAGTTCGCCCGCTCGAACCAGGGCACGTGTGCCAATCAGCGGCCCATCGTGGATGAGGGCCAGCGGGTCGAGCGTGGTCAGGTCCTGGCCGATGGTCCGTGCACCGAGAACGGTGAGATGGCGCTGGGTAAGAACCTGCTGGTGGCGATCATGCCGTGGGAGGGCCACAACTACGAGGACGCGATCATCCTGTCGCAGCGGTTGGTCGAAGACGACGTGTTGACCTCGATTCATATCGAGGAGCACGAGATCGACGCCCGCGACACCAAGCTCGGTGCCGAGGAGATCACCCGCGATATCCCGAATGTTTCCGACGAGGTCTTGGCCGATCTGGACGAGCGGGGCATCGTGCGGATCGGTGCCGAGGTGCGTGATGGTGACATCCTGGTCGGGAAGGTCACCCCGAAGGGTGAGACCGAGCTGACGCCGGAAGAGCGGCTGTTGCGGGCGATCTTCGGTGAGAAGGCTCGTGAGGTGCGTGACACTTCGTTGAAGGTGCCCCACGGTGAGTCGGGCAAGGTGATCGGGATCCGGGTGTTCTCCCGCGAAGACGACGACGATCTGCCTCCGGGTGTGAACGAGTTGGTTCGGGTGTATGTGGCGCAGAAGCGCAAGATCCAGGACGGTGACAAGCTCGCGGGCCGGCACGGGAACAAGGGTGTGATCGGCAAGATCCTGCCGACCGAGGATATGCCGTTCATGCCGGATGGCACGCCGGTGGACATCATTTTGAACACCCATGGTGTGCCGCGTCGTATGAATATCGGGCAGATCCTGGAGACCCATCTCGGCTGGATCGGCAAAGCCGGCTGGGAGGTCGAGCTCGCCGGCGGTACCCGCCCCGAATGGGCGCAACGCCTGCCCGACGAACTGCTCTCGGCGGCGCCGGAGACGAATCTGGCGACACCGGTGTTCGACGGGGCACGCGAGGAAGAACTCGCCGGACTCCTGGCCTCCACGCGGCCGAATCGGGACGGCGAGGTCATGGTCGGTGCGGACGGTAAGGCGACGTTGTTCGACGGTCGTTCCGGTGAGCCGTTCCCGTACCCGGTGGCGGTCGGCTACATGTACATCCTGAAGCTGCACCACCT
>NZ_JBEXLL010000111.1:0-14832 GCF_040609955.1 Nocardia sp. NPDC004568 | reverse complement strand
CGGCCTCGAGACTTGCGCTTCGCGCGGCGCTTTCGAGGCCGAAACGGCGAGACGGGCCTCAACCCTTGGAGGTGTCTCGTAAGACTCGACGCATGCGGGGTGCGTTGGCATTCGATGTCCGGAGCGGAGGGGGACTCGACTGGGTGGGCGGCCTGGCGGCCGAGGTGCGGGCGGCCTGGTGTCCGATCGACTTCACGAACTGCCGCGCCCTTTCGGTGCCGAGTTCAGCGAGGCCCTCGAAGGGGCGAGGCACATCCCGTCCTCGGCCGAAGGTGCTCGATGGTCGCACTCCCTGGACGGCCGACCGCACATCGCATGCGCCGCCGGTGAACACGGCAGTGCCACGACCGCGTGAGCACGGACTTCACCATCGAGTCACGCTTCCGAGACCGATGCGGATCCGGCCCGCTACGGCCGGCTGAGGGCGCTCGCGTTGGCGTTCTCGGTGAGGACGCGGGATTGGCCGAACTCCAGCAGGTTCTTGCCGATCGCGGCTTCGGTGGGTAGCGGGATCGGGTAGTTCCCGTCGAAGCAGGCGCAGCACAGTCGGGTGCGGGGCTGTTCGGTGGCGGCGACCATGCCGTCGATCGATATGTAGCCGAGGGTGTCGGCGCCGATGGAGCGGCGGACGCCTTCGACCATGTCGTGCATGGCCTCCGGGTCGTCGGGCATTCCGTCGGGGTCGGTGCCGGCGTTGTTGGCGACCAGTTCGGCGCGGGAGGCGAAATCGATCCCGTAGAAGCACGGCCATTTCACCGGTGGGGAGGCGATCCGGACGTGGATCTCCAGGGCGCCGGCCTCCCGCAGCATCCGGATGAGGGCGCGCTGGGTGTTGCCGCGGACGATCGAATCGTCCACGACGATGAGGCGTTTGCCGCGGATCACTTCGCGCAGCGGGTTGAGTTTCAACCGGATGCCGAGCTGGCGGATGGTCTGGCTGGGCTGGATGAAGGTGCGGCCGACGTAGGCGTTCTTCATCAGGCCCTGCCCGTAGGGCACACCGGAACCCTGCGCGTAGCCGACGGCGGCGGGGGTGCCGGATTCGGGAACCGGAATCACCAGGTCGGCGTCGATCGGGTGCTCCGCGGCGAGGCGGCGGCCGATCTCGACCCGGGTGGCATGCACCGAACGCCCCGAAATGGCGCTGTCGGGGCGGGCCAGGTACACGTACTCGAAAACGCAGCCCTTGGGTTCGGGATTGGCGAAGCGGGAGGACCGCACGCCGTCGGCGTCGATGGCGAGCAATTCACCGGGTTCGATCTCGCGGACGAAGGAGGCGCCGACGATATCGAGAGCGGCGGTTTCGCTGGCGACCACCCAGCCACGTTCCAGGCGGCCCAGTACCAGCGGGCGGACACCGTGCGGATCGCGGGCGGCGTAGAGGGTGTGTTCGTCCATGAAGGTGAGGCAGAAGGCGCCGCGCACCGTGGGCAGCAATTCCATGGCGGCCTGCTCGATACTCGAATCCGCGGAGGCGTGCGCCAGCAGCGCGGTCATCACATCGGAGTCCGAGGTCGCCGAGACGGAGCCGGGGCGGCCGGGGCCGGCGACCAGGCCCAGTTCACGGGCACGGTCGGCCAATTCGGCGGTGTTGACCAGATTGCCGTTGTGACCGAGCGCGAGCCCGGAGCCCACGGCAGTGGTGCGGAAGATCGGCTGGGCGTTCTCCCAGGTGGTGGCTCCGGTGGTGGAGTAGCGACAGTGGCCGACGGCGACGTGGCCCGGCATGGCGGCCAGGGTTTGTTCGTCGAACACCTGGCTGACCAGGCCGAGATCTTTGAAGACCAACACCTGCGATCCGTCGGAGACCGCGATGCCCGCGGCTTCCTGGCCGCGGTGTTGCAGAGCATAGAGGCCGTAGTAGGTGAGTTTGGCCACGTCCTCACCCGGGGCCCAGACCCCGAAGACTCCGCATTCCTCGCGGGGCGGATTCTCGGTCTCGTCGGTTGCGGTGGGATTGCTGACTGCCGGCTGGTCGGCGTGGGTCACCGTGCGCTCCCTGGTCGGGCGGGTGTGGGGGGCACTCGACAGTCTACGGGTGTGTCGTACTTGCGCGTCACCGGATCAGCACTCGGGTAGCAAGCGGGCCCGAAACGTTCCTTACCGGGGCCCGCAGCCCGCCGTCGAGCGGCCCAGCAAACCTTCCTACCCAGTTAACCCCCTTTCACCTGCTGAAACGAGGGAAACCCGGACGTCCGCGGGCCGCGCAGCGGACATCGGCAGCGACTCCCGGGGCGACCCGGCCATAAGCCCCGCGCGCTACCCGGCGCAACGTGGGCGATATCACCCGCGGTGGCGCCACGAACGCGATTCGCGAGCGCCGCTCAGCGGGGGCGACCGATCAGGCTGCCACCGGGCGGCAGGTAACTGTCGACCTCGGCGCCCAAGTCCTTGGCGGCCGTGGCGATATCGGCGGCCGAGAGCCGGGCCGTGACGATGTAGGGGGAGCCCGCGGCGGCCCGCCGATCCCAGGGCGGGGAGAACTCCAGATCCAGGCCGATCCGCAATTCGATCTCACTGCCGGCCCGGGTGGCCGTGAAACTCAGATTGGGTTCGGTGAAGGCCAGCCGAGCGGGTCCGTCGGCCGGCGTACCACCCGGTTGCGCCTCGGCCGCGATCCGGCGTAGCCAATCCGCCAACTCGATCGTGTCGTCCAGACTCAGTGCCTGCCAGCGGAAAAACCAGTTCCCGTCGGGGGAGTTCGCGGTACCGGCGATGACCAGCCAGCTGTACCGGATTCGCGGATCGATATGGTCCGGGAATTGGTATCCGGCAACAGAGAGCTCCACACCGTATCCGTCGCTGTCGATCAACCTCACCGGCGCAGTGTGTCACCATCGGCACAGTCGCGCCTAGTTCATCGTCCGATTTCCGCGCAGCAGCCGCGGTACCAGCGCGCCGCCTGCGTTCACGGCCCAGTGCAGCAGGGCCGGTGCGGCGGCACTGCCGGTGTGCCGGTACAGAGCGCCGAAGAGCAGACCGGCCGCGCCGGTGAAGACGACGGTGGCGGGCACACTGTCACCCGCGGCCCGAGCGGGATGGATATGCCACAGGCCGAACACCGCCGCACCCAGCAGACGACCGGCCCGGTCGCCGAATTCCCTGTCCAGCAGCGGTTCCAGCGTGGCCCGGAAGATCAGCTCTTCGGTGTAGACGGTGCCCAGCGGGATCTGCACGGCCACCCATTCCACCGTGCTCGTCGCCGGCGCACGGTCCCGCGGCGCCGACAGTGCGCGGCGCAGCGAGGGCGCGGCCGACGCGACGGCGAAACCGGCGGCGACGATACCGGCGCAACCGATTCCGTACCGCAGCCCGCGCGCGGAAATCCACCGCGGTGTGCCCGCGAAGACCAGGGCGTACCCGGTCGCGGCGAGGGCGTTCGCCACCGTGCGCCCCCGGTGGTCGAATCGCAGGCGCGGCAGCACCACGTTGTTCCACACCAGTGGGAGACCCACCGCCCCCGCTACCCGGAATCTCATTTCACCTCGCGCTCGTATGCCTCGTACGCCTCGATCTCCAGCCGGATCCGTTCGGCGAGTTCGGGGTTCCAGTCCGGGGGTTGGGCGACCGCGGCCCAGCCGTCCAGGACCAGACTGCCGTAGCGGTGGCCGTGCCCGTCACGCACGCCCTGGGCATTCGTGAGATCCGCGCTGATCTGCCAGAAGGTGACCAGCGGTGCCCAGCGCACCCGGGGCGAGACATCGGCGCCGCGCGGTTCCGACAGCCAATCCGGCCGGGTCAGCGCGAGATCCGGGGACCACCAGACGATCGGGTCGGAGGCGTGCTGCAGGTAGGCGATCCGCGGTGCCCGCCATTCCGGGCCGGGCCGGGCGAGGTCCTCTCGATCTCCGGCGAATCGGATCACCAGTCCGTCGGCGTAGACGGGCTCGGTTTCGGTCGAGCCGGGATCACGCCGGTTCACGAACTGCTGCCACAGCCGGTTGGAGTTCGGCGGTCCGACCCAGAGCGCGCCGTCCACCTTCTCCCGCAGATCGGCGAGCCCGTCGAAAGCAGCCTCCGAACCCTGCGATCCGAGGCTTTCGCCGTAGACGAGCAGTTTCGGTCGCTCGGCGGCCGGGCGGGTGAGGGTTTTGCGGTAGACCGCGTCGAACAGTTCCCGGCCCGCGGTGGCGGCCTTGCCGCGGTCGGCCAGAAACGACAGCGCGCTGGGCAGATACGAGTACTGGGTGGCCACGATGGCCGAGTCGCCGCCGTACATGTACTCGATGGCGTTGGCGGCCATGGAGTTGACCCAGCCGGTGCCGGTGGTGGTGACCACGACCAGCGCCTCCCGGTCGAAGGCGCCGGTGCGCTCCAGTTCGGCGACCGCCAGCTCGGCCTGGCTCAGTCCGGTGTCCTCGACCGATTCCAGTCCGACGTAGGCGCGGATGGGCTCCTTCGCGGGCCGGCCGGTGACCCAGGAGATGCGCTGGGCACTCGGCCCGTGCGAGACGAACCAGCGGCCCTCGAATCCGAGAGTCTCCCAGGGCGCGAACGATTCCGGGCTGCCCGAGCGTTCGGCGAGGCGGGGTTGGACGGCGTACTCGGAGGTGTGGTCGTTGCGCACGCTGAACGCCGAGTTCGCGGCGGCGAAGAAGGCGCGGGTGGCGACGCCGTTGAACAGGGTCACCACGAGCAGCACCAGAACCAGGAAACCCGCGGAGGGGGCCAGCTCCCGGGGTATCTTGACCCACCGGTTGAGCTGGCGGGCCAGATACAGGATGAGTTCGCGCACAGTGCGATAGCAGGCCACCACCAGCACACCGACCGTAAGGCTCAGACCCCCGGTCCGCAGGTAGGCGGGTGTGGTGGTGCCTTCCATCCCCATCAGCGCGGTGATCTCGCGCTGCCAGTGCGCCGACTGCACCAGCATGTAGCCGGCGCTCAGCGCGGCCGTCATCAGCACCGCGGATTTCAGGGCGTAGCGGGTCCAGGTGGGCGGCGCCGGTATCCGGGTGAGCCGGGGCCGCACCCACAGCCGGAACAACCATTCCAGCAGACAGCCGACGCCGTACCCGATGGCCGCGTTGATCCCACTGATCAGCCCCTGGAACATCCAGTCGCGCGGCAGCAACGACGGTGATACCGACAGCGCGAAGAACACCGTCGCGACCACCAGACCCACGTAGTTCAGGTCGATGATGTGCTCGGTCCGCCGGACCACGGCGACACACCGCCGCCGCAACCTGGTCACGGAATCAGCGGTCTCCAGCACCCGTCCAGTATGGCGGGCGCGACCGGCGCCGGAGGGTGGCCCGGGTCACCTCCGGCGCGCCAGCCACGGGATCGAGGTCAGGCGTGGCCACCGAAGAGCGCGGGCAGCGTGCCCTCGTGCGCGGCGCGCAGCTCGGCCATACCGACGGAGAACTGGCCCTGCACCTCGACCGAATCCGAACCCTGGTCGACCACGCCGATGCGCACCCAGGGCAGTTCCCGGGCCGTGCACATCCGGGTGAAGCGGGTCTCCTCCGAGCGCGGGACCGCGACCAGTACCCGTCCCGCCGATTCGGAGAACAGCATCACGAACGGGTCGGCGTCCTCGGGCAGCAGGATCCGGCAACCGGTCTCGCCGGCCAGGGCCGCCTCGACCACGGTCTGCGCCAGGCCGCCCTCGGAGAGGTCGTGGGCGGCACTGATCATGCCGTCGCGCGAGCCCGCGGTGAGGACATCGGCGAGCAGTTTCTCGCGGTCGAAATCGACCTGCGGCGGCAGGCCGCCCAGATGGCCGTGCGCCACCTGCGACCAGACCGAACCGCCGAACTCGTCGCGGGTGTCGCCCAGCAGGATGAGCGTCTCCCCCGGCTCCAGGCCGAGACCGGTGGGGATGCGGCGGTGGACCTCGTCGATCACGCCCAGGACGCCGACCACCGGAGTGGGCAGGATGGCGTTCTCGCCGGTCTGGTTGTAGAAGCTGACATTGCCGCCGGTGACCGGGATGCCCAGTTCCACACAGCCGTCGGCGAGCCCACGGACGGCCTGCTGGAACTGCCACATCACGCCGGGGTCCTCCGGGGATCCGAAGTTCAGGCAGTTGGTGACTGCCTTCGGCGTGGCGCCGGTGACGGCCACATTCCGGTAGGCCTCGGCCAGCGCCAGCCGCGCACCGGTGTACGGGTCGAGCTTGGTGTAGTGACCCGAGGCGTCGGTGGCCAGCGCGATACCGCGGCCGCTCACCTCGTCGATCCGGATCACCCCGGCGTCGGCCTGTTCGGCGAGCACGGTGTTACCGCGCACGTAGCGGTCGTACTGTTCGGTGATCCAGCGGCGGCTGCACAGCTGTGGGCTGGCCACCATCTTCAACAGGGTGTCGCGCAGTTCCTCGCCGGTTTTGGGCCGGGGCAGGTTGTCCGGGGTGTCGGCATTGAGCGCGTCCTGGTCGGCGGGACGCCGCACCGGCCGCTCGTACACCGGACCCTCGTGCGCGACGGTGCGCGGCGGCACATCCACCACGGTTTCGCCGTGCCAGGTGACCTCCAGCCGCTCGCCGTCGGTCACCTCACCGATCACCGTGGCCAGCACATCCCATTTCGCGCAGACCGCGAGGAAGGCGTCCACGTTCTCCGGGGTCACCACCGCGCACATGCGCTCCTGCGATTCGCTGGACAGCACCTCGGCGGGGGTCATATCGGCGGCGCGCAGCGGGACCCGGTCGAGTTCGATGCGCATTCCGCCGTCACCGGCGGCGGCCAGTTCGGAGGTCGCGCAGGACAGCCCGGCGCCGCCGAGATCCTGGATACCGACGACCAGTCCGGCGTGGTACAGCTCCAGACAGCATTCGATCAGGACCTTCTCGGTGAACGGGTCGCCCACCTGGACACTCGGCAGCTTCTTGCGGCCGCTGCCGGAATCGTCACCGGAGAAGGTGTCCGAGGCCAGCACCGAAACGCCGCCGATACCGTCGAGCCCGGTCCGCGCACCGAAGAGAATGATCTTGTTCCCGGCGCCCGAGGCAAAAGCGAGATGCAGGTCCTCCACCCGCATGACCCCCGCGCACAGCGCGTTGACCAACGGATTGCCCTGGTAGGAGGCATCGAAGACGGTCTCGCCGCCGATATTGGGCAGCCCCAGCGAGTTGCCGTAACCGCCGATTCCGCGGACCACCCCGTCCAGCACCCGGCGGGTATCGGCGGCGTCGGCGGCACCGAAACGCAACTGGTCCATCACCGCGATGGGACGCGCGCCCATGGCCATGATGTCGCGGACGATCCCGCCCACCCCGGTGGCCGCGCCCTGATACGGCTCGACATAGGACGGATGATTGTGGCTCTCCACCTTGAAGGTGACCGCCCAGCCGTCACCGATATCGACCACGCCCGCGTTCTCGCCGATACCGGCGAGCATGGCCGAACGCATCTCCTCGGTGGTCGTCTCCCCGAAGTAGCGCAGATGCACCTTGGAGGATTTGTAGGAACAGTGCTCGCTCCACATCACCGAATACATGGCGAGCTCGGCATCGGTGGGCCGGCGCCCCAGAATCTCCCTGATCCGGGCGTATTCGTCGTCCTTGAGGCCGAGCTCGGCGTACGGCTGCGGCGTATCCGGAGTGGCGGCGGCGGTGGCGACCGTATCGACAACCTGCTCAGTCACGGGGGTACCAGGATCCTTTCGTGGGTTGGCGCGCCGGCGCGCGCGGGCTCCGGCCTTCCGGGCGCCCGCCGCGGCTCGCGGCAGGTGGCATCGGCGCCACGGTTCGGTCGGAACGCCGGGCCTCGGCGGCGGGGTCCCGGCAGAGTTGATCCAGCACGAATCCTACGTCCACCTGCGCCGCACCGATTACCGACCCCGCCGCCGCAAAACCCCTGGCCGTGCCCGGACCCGAACCGGCCTACGGGGCGAGGAAGGCCGCCAGGGCCGCCGCGTAGGCGGTCACGTCGGCGGCGCCCATCATCTCCCGCGCCGAATGCATGGCCAGCTGGGGCGCGCCCACGTCGACGGTCGGCATGCCGGTGCGCGCGGCGGTCATCGGGCCGATGGTGGAACCGCAGGGCAGATCGGCGCGGTGCACATACCGCTGCATCGGCACTCCGGCCCGGTCACAGGCCAGCGCGAACGCTCCCGCGCCGACGGCGTCGGTGGCGTAGCGCAGATTCTGGTTGACCTTCAGTACCGGCCCGCCGTTGATGTCGATGCCGTGCGAGGGTTCGTGCCGTTCCGGATAGTTCGGGTGGGTGGCGTGCGCCATATCGCCGGACGCGCATACCGATCCCGCGACCGCCGCCAGGAATTCGGCGCGGCCACCGCCGCGGGCCAGCACGATCCGCTCCAGCACCGTGGGCAGCAGCTCGGACTGCGCGCCCCGGTCGGATTGGCTGCCGACCTCCTCGTGGTCGAACACGGCGAGCACCGGGACGGCATCCCCCGGATTCTCGACGGCGGCCCGGAAGGCGGCCAGCCCGGCGTAGCAGGTGCCCTGGTTGTCCAGGCGAGGTGCGCTGATCAGATCCCGGCCGGCACCGATCACCCGGCTGGGCGCCAGGTCGTGGGTCATCAACTCCCAGCCCAGCACCGCTCGCGGATCCACGCCGGCGGCCTCGGCCACGTGATCCAGGAACGCCGCCCGTTCACTGCCCACACCCCAGATCGCGTTCACATGCCGCTGCGGATCCAGCGTCACCCCGCGCCGATCCTCGGACAGATGGATCGCCAGCTGCGGGACCCGCAGAATCGGTTCGTCGATCCGCACCAGCCGCTCGGCCAGCCCCGACCCCTCGCGCACACTGAGCCGTCCGGAGATCCCCAGCTCACGGTCCAGCCACGAGTTCAGCCAAGCGCCCCCGTACGGCTCCAGCCGCACCAGCTGCCAGCCCGCGACCGTCAGATCGGGATGCTGTTTGACCCGCAGATTCGGGCTGTCGGTATGCGCCCCCACCACGCGGAACGGTCCCGCCTGCTCCGGGTCGGCCCACGCCACCAGCGACCCACCGCGAACGATGTAGTACCTCCCGCCGCGACCGGGCCACGCCTCCGTCTCGTCCAGCCGGACGAACCCGTGGGCATCCAGCTCCGCCGCGATGGTCCGGCAGACATGGAACGGCGAAGGCGACGCATCGATGAACTCACACAACCCGGCGGCCGAAGCCGCCACAGCAGAACTCGGCATGATCCGACCCTAAGCGCTGTGTTCATCGGCGCCGCCTTCGGCGTCGCGGGGTCGAGGCCCCTCGGTCGACCCGCCAAGGGCCTCGCCGAACTCGGCACCGAGAGGGCGCTGCTGTTCGTGAAAGGGGATCGGACGCCAGGCCACCCGAGCGGTCGGGTCGATATCCGATCCGGACATCTAATGCCGACGCAACCGTATGCGTCGAGTTCGGCGAGACACCTCAAAGGTATCCGGGTCGGCCTTCGACCCGACCTCGAGTCAGGAAGCGACCAGCACGTCCAATACGGACAGGAACAACCCCAGCCCGTCGTCACTCGGCCCGGTCAATGCCTCGGTCGCGTGCTCCGGATGCGGCATGAGCCCGACGACCCGCTTGTTCTCCGAGGCGATGCCCGCGATCGCACGCTGGGACCCGTTCGGGTTGTCGCCCGCGTAGCGGAACACCACCCGGCCTTCGCCTTCGAGTTCGTCGAGGACCGGCTGCGAGGCCTGGTAGCGACCCTCCCCCGATTTCAGCGGGACCAGGATCTGGGCGCCCGGTTCGTAGCGGGAGGTCCAGGCGGTGTCGGTGGCTTCGACGCTCAGCCACTGGTCGCGGCAGATGAAGTGCAGGCCCTCGTTGCGGGTGAGGGCGCCGGGCAGCAGCCCGGCCTCGCACAGCACCTGGAAACCGTTGCAGATACCGAGTACCGGCATACCTTTGCCGGCGGCTTCGACGACGGTGCCCATGACGGGCGCGAACCGGGCGATGGCACCGGCGCGCAGGTAGTCGCCGTAGGAGAAACCGCCGGGTACCACGACAGCGTCGACGCTCTTGAGGTCGGCGTCGCCGTGCCAGAGGCTGACGGCTTCGGCGCCGGCCAGCCGGACCGCCCGGGCGGCGTCGACATCGTCGAGGGTGCCGGGGAAGGTGATGACACCGATGCGGGCGGTCACGGGACGCGCACCACCTTCCAGTCCTCGATCACGGTGTTGGCCAGCAGCGATTCGGCGATCGAGGCGAGTTGGTCGTCGCTGACATCGTCACCGACCTCGAGTTCGAAGCGTTTGCCCTGCCGGACGTCGGTGACGCCTTCGAATCCCAGACGCGGCAGGGCGCCGGCTATGGCCTGCCCTTGCGGATCCAGGATCTCGGCCTTCGGCATCACCTCGACCACGACACGTGCCACGGGTTGCTCCTCACAAAAAGGGGTGAGCTGCGCCCGGCGCCGACGCCGGGACGCGGATGGGGTTACCTGAGCAGCCTAATTGCCCGGTGGCCGGAAGGTCGCGGCGGGTGACCGAACATATGCGGTACTAGCCTTGCGTGCATGCATGTAGCCCACTTCGGTCACTCCTGCGTACTCGTCGAACTGAACGGGAAGAAGATCCTTTTCGATCCCGGCGCGTTCTCCCACGGTTTCGAAGGCCTCACCGGACTGGACGCGATAGCGGTCACCCATCAGCACGCCGACCATATCGATCCGCACCGGATCGACCCGCTGATCGAGGCGAATCCCGGCGCGCGGCTGCTGTCGGATCCGCAGACCGCCGAACTCCGGGGCGCGGCCTGGGAGGCACTGCACGCGGGCAATGTGGTGGACCTCGACGGGCTGCGGATCACCGGCGGCGGGGGCCGGCACGCGGTGATCCATCCCGACCTGCCGGTGATCGACAACACCGTCTTCCAGCTGGGCACCGCGGCGAATCCGACCCAGTTCGTGCATCCCGGTGATTCGCTCTGGGTTCCCTCCACCCCGGTGGATGTACTCGCCGTCCCCGCCGCCGCCCCGTGGATGAAGATCAGCGAGGCGGTCGACTACCTGCGGTCGGTGGCGCCCCGGCTGGCCTTCCCGATCCACTACGGGATCATCGCCGAGCAGGCCTGGGGTGTGTATTTCAGCCGACTCGACGAAATGCGCAAGGCGGACACCGAATTCACCGTCCTGCGCCCGGAGAACGACGCCGAGCTCTGAACACGCGGCCGGTTCAGCGGGTGTAGGTCGACAGAAACAGCGCCTCGGCGAGCGCCAGGTGTTCGATCTCGCCCGGGTCGACGCTCTCGTTCGGCGCGTGGATGAGACAGCGCGGCTCCTCGACGCCGAGCAGCATGATCTCGGCGTCGGGGTAGGTGTCGGCGAAGACGTTGCACAGCGGGATCGAGCCGCCCTGGCCCTGAGTGGTCGCGGGACGGCCATAGGCGGCGGCGAGCGCGGCCTCCATCGCGGTGCGGGCGGGACCGCCGCGATCCCTTCGGGCTCGACGGTCAGCTTCGCCTGCCACGGAGTGTGCGCTTCCAGATGCGCCAGCAGGGCACGGTAGGCGGCGTCCGGGTCGGTCCCGGGTGGAATCCGCAGATTGAGCCGGGCACGGGCGTGGGGCCGGACCGCGGCCGACGAGCCGACGACGCCGGGGGCGTCGATACCGAGCACGGTGAGCGCCGGACGGGCCCAGAGCATATCGGCGACAGTTCCGTCACCGAGCAGACCGACACCGTCGAGTACGCCGGCGTCGGCCCGGAACTGCTCGGCCGGGTATTGCACGCCGGGCCAGGTGCCGTCGCCGGCGAGGCCGTCCACGGTCGTATTGCCCGTCTCGTCGCGCAGGGAATCCAGCAACCGGATGAGGGCGGCCAGCGCGTCCGGGGCAGCGCCCCCGTACATACCCGAATGCACCGGCCCGGCCAGCGTTTCCACCGTGACGACGACGTTCACAGTGCCGCGCAGCGTTTCGGTGAAAGTCGGTACGCCGACCGCGAAATTACCGCTGTCCAGCACCACGATCGCGTCGGCGCGCAGCAGGTCCGGATTCGCTTCGACGAATCGCTCCAGGCCACCGGTTCCCTGTTCCTCCGACCCTTCCGCGACCAGCGTCACCCCGACCGGCAGCTGCGAGCCCAGCGCACGCAACGCGGTCAGGTGCACGACGATATTGCCCTTGCAGTCGGCCGCCCCGCGGCCGTACCAGCGACCGTCCCGCTCGGTGAGTTCCCAGACCGGCGTCCGCCAGGCCGCCTCGTCGAGCGGCGGCTGCACATCGTAGTGGCAGTAGAGCAGCACCGTCGGCGCGCCGGGCGGGGCGGGACGCGATGACCGCTGTGCTGCCGTCGGGGGTCTCGTGCAGCGCGGCGTCGGGGAGACCGGCCGCGACGAACGCGTCGGCCACCCACCGGGCGGCTCGTTCGCATTCCTCGGGTGGGAACTGCCGGGGATCGGCGACCGAGCGGAACGCGACGAGTTCGGCCAGATCCGTGCGCGCTCGCGGCATATATCCGGCCACCCGTTCGCGCAGCGCGGCGGTGGCCGGGGCATCGGCGGAGGTCATGGCTGTCTCCTCGGTGGTCTCGTCGGTCGCGGCACGGCGGGCTCGCTATCCACGACGACGACGGCGCCCCGGTGCGGGCTCGCTTCGCCGACACCGTATCCGGTGGCCGATACCCGAGCGCGCACGAGATCGCGGCCGTGCCCGGTGATCGAGGGTCGCCGCCCGCAGAACGCGGTTGCCGCCGTCGTGGCCGGTGCGGTCTCGAACTGCTCGGTCCGCCGGGGCCGGACCGGCGCGCGGCCCGGCCGGGGTGCGCGGTGGATACCGAACGCGGCGGCGGCCTCAGTCGAAGACGAGCAGCGCGACCGCGAGCAGCGCGGCGACCAGCCCTGCTGTCCTCATCCGAGTGAGCTTTTCGCCGAGCACCACGAGCCCGAGGACGATCGGGATGACCGGGTACAAAGAGGACAGCACCACCGCGATCACCACCAGTTGCTCCCGGCCGGCGAGCAGATAGCAGATCAGGGCTATCGCGGCGGCGGCGCCGGTCGCGAGCGACCACACCATGGTGGCGGGCCGCGGACGCTCGCCCGTGCCGCGCAACAGCGGAAGCAGGGTGAGGACAGCGGCGACCCGGCCGGCGACCACGGGCCAGATCCCCGCCGCCGGAGCACTCTGCGCCAGGGCCAGATACTGCACCGCGATACCCACCCCCGCGATCAGTGCGTCACCCGTCCCCGCGGCGCGCCCGCCCGCGCCGTCACCACCGTGGGAAACCAGCCACAGCGCGGGGACCGCTACCGCCACTCCGACCCAGGCCGCCACCGCCGGGCGTTCACCGAGCCACAGCACCCCCGCCAGCACCGGCAAGGCGACCCCGCCGACCGCGCTGACCGGTACGACGGTGCTCATGGCGCCACGGCTCAGCCCGCGGAAGAGGAACAGCATGCCCACCCCGGTCCCCATCCCCGAGACCGCGCCCCACAGCATGCTCTCGCCGTCCCACTGCCCGGCGAACAGCGGTGCGGCGGCCAGTGCCACGATCAGTCCGCCGACCTGCCCGACCACGGCGACCACACGCAGATCGATCCGGCGTGCCAGCAGCCCACCGGCGAAGTCGGAGACACCGTAGGCGGCCGCGGAGGCCAGGGCCAGCGCCGCGCCCGCCGTCATCCGGACCGGTCCCGTTCGGCCTGGCCCACCGGGCAGCAGGCCCCGGTCGTGCACGAGCGCCGGTCGCAGAGCCGGCACAGTAGGTCGGCATTGCCGATATCGGTGTACAGGCCGGTCAGCAGCTTGTCGAGCAGCAGCGCCAGGGTCTCGCGTTCGGCGGTATCGAGCGGGTCCAGCACATGCTCGAGGCCGCCGCCGCGGGCGGCCAGGATGTTCATTGCGGCCTGCCGGCCGCGTTCGGTGAGGCGTACGGCGATCTCGCGCCCCTGTCCGGGGCGGCGTTCCACGAGTTCCCGCCGCAGCAGGGTGTCGATCATGCGCGCCGCCGCCGACTGGCTCGACCCGACCCGGCGACCCAGCTCGGTGCCGCTCAGTCCGGGCGAGCCCGCCAGCACCACCAGCGCCGCGGCGGCGCTCGTTCCGACACCGGTGTCGTCGGCCACGCGTTCGAGCATCAGATCGGTGACCGCCAGCGCGGCGGCGCCCAACAGGTTCGCGGTCCGGCTATTATGCATGACTCATGCATAACATGCTCCGCATGACGAAGTCCACTCCGGCTCGATCCCGGAAGTTGGAACCGCCGCCCCGCTATCGCCGAATGGGGCGGCGGCGTCTCAGGCCGCGCGGACGGCGCGCACGGGCTCCCAGCGGTACACCTCGCTGCGCGCCCCGTGATAGAGCGCGAGATCCACGGCGTCCAGCATCGCCTGCCGCGGTCCGGGGCGGCCCAGCTGCGCGGCCGAAACCGCCAGGCGCAGCGCACCACCCCGCCGCGCCGTACGGGCGGCGCCCAGGACCAGCGCGCGGCACCACCAGGGTTCGGCGCGGAACCCTTCCCCGATGCCGTAGACCCACGCCTTCTGCACCGAATCGCGTTCCAGATCGTGGATACCGGTCAACCCGAGCGAGAGCCGGAAACCGGCCTCGGGCAACGCCGCGGTCGCCCCGGCGGACACATCCCAGCGGGGCGCGGCGAACAGGCGGGTGCGCAGTCCGACCTGCTCCATCGCCCGGTCGGCGGCCGTCAGCCGCAGGAGCGCCTCATGCCTGGGCAGCGTTGCGAACTCGGCCCGGCGCCGTTTGGTCGCGGCCTGGTCGTAGCCGTGCAGCACGACGGCGTCCCCGCGGCCGCGACGGCCGCGCAACCAGGCCTGGGTGGTGGAGTCGTCGGCGAGCCGGTATCCACCCTTCGAACGCGGCGCGACCAGCAGCGACAACCGCACCCCCGTTACCTTTTTCGTGGGCCCGGAACCGGGCCCACGGTCGCCAGGCACATAGGAAGAGAACACCACAGAAATCCAGTCACACAACACGCT
>NZ_JBEXLL010000110.1:0-14938 GCF_040609955.1 Nocardia sp. NPDC004568 | reverse complement strand
TACGAACGGCGCGCCGACATCCACCAAGCACTACTGAGCCTGGCCTGCTCGGTCATATGCCTCCGGAAGCTCATTCTGAACTGATCTTTAAGCCGCGCTGAAGCAGATGCAGGAGCCGGACGACCGGTTCCTGCTGGAACGTTGTCCGTGGTGCGGCACCGAAATAGTCCCGCAACGACGTGGGCGAAGCCGGGACTTCGGCATCCGCGCTGACGGGGTCAGCACATCATTCTTCTGTCCGCGGGATTCCTGTATCTTCCATGAGCTGCTTCCCGTTGCAGTCGTAGACGAGCATATTTACCGACAGCCACCGACCTTCGTTCTGGGTACCGTGGACAAGTTCGCACGATTGGCATGGGAGCCGGAGGCCGGGAGCCTGTTCGGGAAGAACGGCAAGCGTGCCCCGTCTCTCGTGATCCAGGACGAATTGCATCTACTCGCCGGCCCGTTGGGTACAACTGTCGGCCTGTACGAGTCGGCCATTTTGGAGCTGTGCGCGTGGAGCGGCACCGCACCGAAAATCATCGCCTCGACGGCAACTATCCGGCGCTCGCAAGAGCAGATCCGCAGCCTCTACGGCCGTTCTGCTCAGCTGTTCCCACCGGCCGGGCTCGACGCCGGATACTCCTACTTCGCTTCGCCTGATACGGAGAGGCCCGGTCGGCTATATGTCGGAGTCATGGCGCAGGGGCACACCGCATCGACCGCGACCGTGCATGTAGGCGCGGCAGCGCTGCAGGCACCGATGGAGATCTGCGACGACGCCCTGCGCGATACGTATTGGACAGTAGTCGCTTACCACAACAGCCTGCGAGAGTTGGGACGCACCGTCACGATCGCGCGGGACGATATCCCGGCCCGCCTAGAACATCTGACAAGCGACACATCTCGACGTCGACACTTGAACGACGAATCAGTCGCCGAGTTGACCAGCAATATCCCACGAGCGGCGCAACCACGTCTACTCGACCGTCTGAGTAGGAACTTCAAAGAGCGCGATAGCGTTTCCTTTCTCGCGGCAACAAATATGCTCGCCGTCGGCGTGGATGTGCCCCGACTCGGTTTGATGCTCATGAATGGGCAACCCAAGACAACATCGGAATACATCCAAGCAACCAGTCGGGTCGGCCGAAAAGAGGTACCCGGCCTGATCGTCACTATGTTCCGCTCGACCAAGCCCCGGGACCGATCACATTACGAGTCGTTCGGCGTCTATCACCGGTCGTTGTACCGGCATGTCGAACCCACCAGCGTTACACCCTGGTCCATGCCATCCCGCCAACGTGCCCTGCACGCGGCCTTGGTCATCCTCGTCCGTCACGGGCTCGGCCTGAACGCGGAGAACATGGCCGGCGATATTCTCGATTACGCCGACCACCTCGCCCGAATTCGAAATATCCTCGTGGGCCATGTGCGTCGAGCTGACCCTGACGAAGCCGATGCCGCAGCGGAACAACTCGATTCGCTGATTGCGGAATGGGTGCAGGAAGCCGAGAACACGCGAGGAAGTGGACACCTCTACTATCGTCCCCAAGGGCGGACGTACACTGCGCTGCTGACCGACTTCGGCAAACGCGGTGGACTATGGGAGACCCCGCAGTCGATGCGCAATGTCGATCGCGACTGCTTGGTCGCCGTGCGAGGTGCGCGGTGAAGGACAATCGACGGCGGGTACGCCGGGCTCAGACAATAGTCCCGTTCGGGGTCGGTGGAATCATCGACCTCCGCGGGGAATCATTCGTGGCTGCCGATATCCGGAGCTGGGCCGCACGAGCCGATCCGGTGGAATCGCCTCGACTGGCGACCAAACTGGGGGTCGACGGCTTTCGCTCCGCGCCGGTGATTCCTTCGGGAAAAGGCGCATTTACGAGCCAGGTCGGACCGGTCTACGTCCGCTTCCCCAAATGGCTGTTCTGCCCTCAATGCAGAGACATGACGCTCTGGCGCTCGAGCAGCGAAATTCGAGACAAACCACCCAGATGCGCACGCTGCGCCGAAGGCCCACAACTCGCCCCTATGCGGTACATACAGGTCTGCTCCGCCGGTCATATGTCCGATGTCGATTGGAGGTATTGGGCCCACTCCAGGAGCACCAGTCATGCCCAGCGACAGTGCGGAGTTCTCCAACTTCGTTTTATGACCAATGCCGACTCCTCCGGATTGGATGCACTTCAGGTCTTCTGTGTCAGGTGCGAAGCTGAACGCAGTCTGGCCGGAATCGGTCAGAAGGACACTCTCAAACAGATGGGCGTGAGATGCCCTGGCACTCACCCATGGAACACGGAGGGCGACGAGGCAGAGGCGTGCGAAAAGCCTCCCCACGCCGTACAGCGCGGCGCATCCAACGTGTATTTCCCGATCACTCATTCGGCGCTGGACATCCCCGCACACGGCGATCTGTCCGACGCCGACGAACTGACCCAGAAAATTATCAATCATCAGTTCTGGCCGGCGCTCAAGAACGCCGTCAACAGCCCGATGTCCGACTCCTACATCGCTGTACTCGCAGATCAGTGTGGCGCTTCGGCCGATTTCATCGACTCGCTGCTTCGCAGGCACACCGACGAGGCCGCAGCGAGGCCGCGGACGGCGCCTTCCGACGACGACCTGAGCATCGCTGAGTGGGCAGCCCTGTCCGGCCCGGAATCAGTAACAGAGTCGAAGACCTTCTCTGTGCGCCGGACTACTCTCGGGATCGATCAGGATACTCCCGCCTACCTGCAGAAGCTGTCGGCAATGGTCGCCGGGGTGGTGGTGGCGGACCGAGTGCGCGAAGTCCGTGCACTGGAGGGATTCTCCCGATACGAACCCAGCTCCGGCGATGACGAAGATCGGGGCGGACGCGTGGTATCGGTCAACACCGCGAGCCGACCACAGTGGCTACCTGCAGTCGAAACGTACGGTGAAGGCATCTTCCTAGCCTTGGATGAGGAGCTCCTGAGCGACTGGGAGAACCTCAGACCGGTACGCGACTGGACACGCTCGATCGAGCTTCACGTGGACGTGTCCTTCCAGGCCGACCGTTTGCGGCGCAAGACCGGACCAGATCTTCTGCCGCGCTTTGTGATGCTGCATACACTCGCTCACCATTTCATCCGCCAGCTCTCCTACGACAGCGGATACAACGCGGCCTCGCTGCGAGAACGCATCTATGCCCGCAGCCATCCGTCGGGCAGTGGCCTCCCGCCTCAAGCGGGCGTATTCATCTACACAGCAGCAGGCGATTCCGAGGGAACACTGGGTGGCCTGGTACGCCAGGGGCAGCCACCCCATCTCGCCGAGACCCTTATCCGCCTGCTCGAATCGGCACAGTGGTGCTCGCAGGACCCCCTGTGCGCGGACCGAGCCGGAAGGTCACTCGCAAATCTCAACCGGGCAGCATGCCATGCCTGCACGCTCCTGCCCGAAACGTGCTGCGAAGTCGAGAACGCGCTGTTGGACCGGACATTATTGGTTGGGGATGGAGACGTGCCTGGCTTCTTCGGAGAAGTCCTGCGGGCCGCACGAGCGGAATCTGTCCGTACTCTCGACCAATCATGAAGTTTCCGTCGCTTCTCGATCTGGATACCGACCAGCGAAAAGTGCTTGATTTCGCGTTCGAGGGCTGCCACGTCGTCACCGGTGTGCCGGGTTCGGGAAAGACGGTCATGGCCCTGTACCGGGCATGGGCGCTGGCCACTGCCGGACGTACTGTCACCGTGCTCACACGCGCCAACCTGCTCCGCCAGTATCTCGAGCAGCAAGCTCCTGACTTCATGACGGATTTCGGCATCACCACCTATCATCGGTGGGTCGGCAACTTCTGGCGTACGCAGTTCGCCACCGACGCTCCCACTACCGACTCAGAGGGCTGGGACTACGACTGGATCGAAATGCAGCAGGACTGCATGGAGCGGGAAGTCCGATCAAACACCCACCTGGTGATCGACGAAGGGCAGAATCTCCCTGTCGCCTTCTATCAGTGGTGCCGAATTCTCGGCTTCGGTGTCACCGTTTTCGCGGACCACCATGAGCGGATCGACGATGGATGCAGCACCGTCCCCGAAATATGTGGGGCGCTATCGATGCACATCGATCCCCTCACCCTGCATCAGAACCACCGAAGTACTCGTGATATTGCCCGGCTGGCAGGCGAATTCAGCCCGGAGGCCGGGATCAATCTCCCGCTACCCGAGCGCACCGGTCGTCGACCTTGGGTTCGTAGAGTGTCGTCGATACATCATCTTCTCGACGAGGTGGCCAGGTACTTCAAGATGTACCCGAGACGGAGTATCGGTATCATCTGTAGGTCGACACAGCTCCTACGAGAGGTTCAGGGCGAACTCACCCGACTCGGGCTCGCGAGGCATACCCAAGCCTATGTGCATAACGATCGCCTTCGAAAGACCGTCAATTTCTCGACCCGGCCCATCAAGATAGTGAGTACCGCCAGCATGAAAGGCCTGGAGTTCGACAGCGTCTTCGTTCCCGACCTGGACGCGTACACCGAAGATCCGACTGGAGCAGAAGTTCGTGTTCGTTTCTTCGTACTGTGCACCCGTGCCCGTAAAGACCTCTGTTTTGCGTACCTCGGCCCTGACGAGCCCCCCATCCTCTCGGCGGTCGCGAAGTCCCTGTTGGCGCGTAACCCGTAAGCAATCGACTCGAGCTGGCGCCCCGCCGGGCTTCGGGCCCGCGTTCCACCGAGAGACCTCGAGGCTCAGTCACGTAACGTCACGACCCGCAACAACTAGAAGTCACGCCGAGACGCAGATTCCGACTTGACCCGGTGGGTGAGGTGCCGGTCGATGTCCTCTCGGGAGGCCGGCGTGACCGTCGTGTCGTTGTCGTCGACCGCGATCAGGTACCGGCCCGCAGACGGCCGATCTTCCCGGATATCGACCCAGTTGAGATAGCTCGGCGGCACACCACGTGACACGTGGGTTGCGATGGTGAAGTGACCTTCCGCCGCGCGCGGCGCCCGGAGGAAGGCCCGGATTCGTTCCTCTACCGGCGCCCGGCCAGCAACATCCCGAAAATAAGTGGAAGGTGGTTCGTCACCTCGGATCCGCGGCGTGTAGCCGACCATCCTTTCCGCTGGACCGGCCGTGTTGGACGGCATCGCCGCCGCGACATGACGAGCCAGCATCGACCGGGTGGTGGCGAGCACTTGGATATCACCGCCGACTTCCAGGGTCGGGCCGGAGCGCTGGACTGCGACCGCGCCGGATTCGCCTACCGCCGCGGCCACCACACGCAGACGTTTCTCAGGGGATTGATGTGAGTAGCCGGTGCCGATGATTCGCAGGTCGGGATCGGCAAGAGTACGGAGCGCCTCGGTCAGGTTCGGAGTGCCGCCTCGCGGGTATCGGACGCTGATTTCCCGGGTCAGCAGGCGGTATTCGTCTTCGGTAGCGGGTGATTCGACGACGCTGATCGGATCGGGATGGAGATCGCTGCCTGTTTCCATCCACACCCAGGCGAATTCGTCCGGGGTGAGAAGCCAACGTTGCTGTGATGGGTCTGTCATTTGGGTGAATCGCCACCAGGGGTGTCGAGGTCCATCATCGGGCCGCGGCCCGTCACCGTAAAGATCTCCGGCTCGACCGGGCTCGCGGTGTCGGCCGCCGCCGAGTCCAACGTCGAACTGTTGTCTTCGGCTTGTTCTGTGGTTTCAGTTCTCGCCGGATGCGCTTGCGGGGCCGGGTGTTCGGTTCGGGCCGCTACCGACCGCGACGGAACTCTGCCGGGCGCAGGTGCCAGTGGAGCAGGTTGCGGGGCGACAGCAGATGTTTCCGCGCTGTGGACGGACGGCACGTTGGAATTCGGCCAGGTAACCGGAGCAGCCGAGCCGGTCTGGGCAGAAGTTACCGACATCCCTACGGGGCGCGTGCTTTCCGGAACAACTGTCGGGCGCGTGAAATCGTCTGCGAAGATGTCGAACCCGCCATCGACATATGAGCTCGGCCTGGATGGTCGGCCATCGCTCGCGTCCCGCTCGAATGCCGGGTCTGCGCCGATCACACCCGCCGGGTGTGCAAGGCCCTCGGTCCACTCGTCGTATACGCGGCGCAGGTAATCCGGAGCCGTGTGCTCGTCGTCGTCTTCTTGGCGGCGGTTCGCCGCGGCACCCGGCGCCATGGGCGTCATCGGATTGCGGCCGGCGGGCGACGCGCCCCGAGCTCCGGTGGCAATCGCACCGGGCTGGGTGGTCGACGTGCTGGGCGCACCCGGCCCCCCGGGACCGTTGACCGTCCGACCGGGCTGATCTGGATTCTCCACTGTTGGTGCCGGTGTGCCAAGCGCTGGGCTGCCGGGCATGGTTGTGGTACTCGGTGTGAGTCCCGCCGTCGTCGTCGCAGCCGGATCGTCGGGGAGCGACCCGGTTTCGGGCAGCAACCCTTCCAACGCTCCCAATTGGCTGGGATCAAGGCCGGCCGGGGTGTCTCCGCCAGGCGGAGTCGCTTCCGCAGGTGCTCCCGCAGTGGGTGCACCGGGCGGTGTTGTGGCAGTTGTCACCGGAAACCCCGGCGTGCCCGGGCTGTTCCCACCGGGTGCACCGGGCACATCACCGGCGATCTGCGGAACGGACACATATGTGGGTACACCGGAACCGGCCGGTGGGTAAGTCGGTTTGTAGATGTTGTTGAGGGCGCGCACTGCTTCCTGTCGCGCCAATTCCCGGGCCGCTCGATCCTGATCCGAGAACTCTGGATTGACCAGTCCTGGCAGCACGGATTGGCTCGGGTCGTCGGGGTCCGCGTACAGCACTGCCGTGCCGGGTGGGGGCTGTACCGCTGCGCGGACCGCTTCGGCCGACCACGCCAACGCGTCCAGGCGGTCGGCCACGGAAGCGAAAACCTGCCCGATCTGATTGGCGGCCATCGCATACCGTTCCGACGCGACCTGTGCAACATCGGAGGCGGCACCCGTCCACAGGCCGTCGGAGAAGATCCGGTTCAATCCGAGGCGGTTGAACATCGTCAAATTCAGAAGATCCGAATAGTTTTCGCGCCACACCTGCTGCATCGTCCGCAGACCGGCCGCGTCCATCCCGCCTTCGCCGTGGACCGCCTGATACATGGCCTGATGCGTCATGCCCTCGAAGTGTTCGACGGTGGTGACAAAGTCCGGATCGGTGCCGACGCCGAGATCGGCGAGCCCGGAGTCCCAGGATGCGACCCGGTCCTGCGCCTCCGTCGTCTGCTGGACAGCGGCCTGCGACTGCTGGTTCGCCACATAGTCACCGACACCTGGCAGCAGAATCTCCGGCAGCCCTTGCTCGCTCACAAAGCCCCCTTCGCTCACGGGCGCACCAGCACAGCCCGCTGGCCGGAGATTAGCACAGCAAACGAGCGCATACCTCCCACTGGCCCGCCTTCGGGGGCTCGGATATCGTCTGAGCGCAACTGTTCACCGACGACCGTCCGAGCCGACGGAGCCGAGAGTTCGAGGGGGTTATCGGCGCGTGCTCGAAGCTGATATCGATGAGCTGATGAAGCTGGCCGACACGTTGGAAAGCATCGGCGGGGAGATCGACCAGATCGACGTGCGATCCACCGGCGACCAGTTGGGAGCAGCACTTCCGGGCTGCAACCTCGGAACGATCTGTGCGCAGGCAGGCGAATTCACCGAAGGTGCATGGCTGCGAATAGCCATCCGGATGCGGGCGTTGTCGGAGATCGTCAGGCAGTGCGCCGACGATATGAACACCACGGACCAGCAGTTCAAAGACAAGCTGAACACCATGGACTTCCGGATTCCTGGAGGCGGCGAGCATGCCAACCCGTAAGCAGGTCGAATCCTGGAACACCGCGAAGCTCTCGGAGTGGGCGACCGAACTCGAGACCGACACCCAGCGTTACGAAACAGAACTCGGCCGGATGCTCCCGCACTTCACCGGTACCAACTGGTCGGGGGCGGCGCACGATGCAGCAACCGACCGCTTCACCGAGGAACACGACCAAGGCCGCAAGCTCTCTCAGGAGATTCGCGAAGTGGCGGTCGCATTGCGAAGCGCGGACCAGCGGCTGGCGAACGAATGTCGTCTTCTGCTGGGCAAAGTAGGTGAGGCCGAGAACGATCCGACGTGTCCAGTCCGGCTGCAGGTGGACGACACCTGGGCTGTATCGGGTACCGGTACCGGCCTGTCCCAGCAGGATCAGCAGACAGTCACCGACAAGGTCCACATCCATCAGGACGCGATCAACGCCGCCTACTACAGCCTCGCCAACGCGATCAGCGAAGTAGGTGTAGCGATAACGACCGCGGCTCAAGAGGTGCGAGTAAGGGGCGATCTGGTCGGAGACGGGGTCTCGGTGACTTCGGTTTCGCCCAATGACTCCGGTGAACTGGGTAAGGAAGACGGCGAAGCGCTCGCCGCGTGGGCCGATGGCTCTCTTCCGGACAAGGAGAACACCGAGGCACTCGAGGAAATCGCGGGCCGCCTGCCCCAAGGAGCACTCACCGATGAACAACTGAGAATCCTGGCGGAGGGTGGCGAGGTCGATAATCTACCGGCGGACGTTCAGGAGTACTACCGCGGGCTATATCAAGCGGCCGGCAAGGACGGCATCCTGGCGCTGAGCGAACATCTCCGTGCCGAGGAGGCCGCCGGCAACCCCGACGCCGCCGGTCAGCTGGATTCGCTGGCAAACGGGCTGATGGTGGTCAGCAACGAGGACATAGGCACCGGCCGCAGCCCCGACGGTACGCTGACGAACCCGGGCAGCTACCAGCAGCTGCCCGAAGACGTGCGGCAGCTGCTCGAATCCCGGCGCACAGATCCGAACCCCCTCGAGCCCGATGTGCCAGGCGGACCGGCCGCGGGTTTGCAGAAGCAATGGGAAGACACCAACGCGCTCGCGGCGCTACTGGGAGAGGCCAACCCCAATTATGAGCCCGGGACTGAACTGGGCACCCAGATGGTCCTGAAATCATCTGACATGGTGCAGGACCAGTACACCTGGCCTGGTCGTGATGATGCCGCCGCACAATTCCTCGGTGTCGCGAGGCGGAACGACGACAGCAGCCACCAGATCTGGACAGGCGAAGGAATGCCCGAAGGATACAAGCCGGAGGAGACCGTCCGTAGCCTTCTCGGCCATGATTGGTCCGACTCCGATAACGGGGCCGCGGCTTCCACCATGGTCAACCGGATCACCGAGGAGGCCGGTCTGCCTGCTGATGATCCACGGGGTGAGAGAGGTCGGCAGGCGCTCGCGGGCCTTGGTGCGATGCTGGCCCCTTCCGGCGACGATGCTGTATGGCAAAAGAGCCAAGAGGGCATCGCGAACAGTCCAGAACTCTCCGCGGCGATAAGTCGCGCTGTTTCACAAAATCTGGAGTCGGTAAGCATTCCCGGAATGGCGGCTGGTTTCGACGCCACGACCGTTTACCCCGACGGCCGGGTCGAATGGAGCGCGCAGGAGGCGAACCGCCTCATGCAACTCGCGGGCTACAGCGATGAAGGCCGGGTCACTTTGACTGCCGCGATCGAGCAGTACCGTATCGACGAACTCGCCGAGGCGATGCGAAACAACCCGGGCGATGTTACGGCCGGATTGGATGACAGTGACGTCGGCGCACTCTCCGGCCGCGCTGACAAAGCCATTTGGGACGCGCTGATCCATCAGGACCAGATGAAGGGGGAGGAAGTCCTGAACCCCACTGATGCCCTTCACCGGGCGAAGATGCTGGGTGCGCAGGTGGCGGGAGGGTTAACCGATACGGCCGTGGGTGTCGTCAAGCCGGTCGAAACCGGACTCGGAGTCGCGGGAGTCGAAGCCGGCGAGACGGTTCAAAAAGCGGTAGAGAAGGCGCTCGGCGCTAATCCGGAGTACCAATTCCTTAACCGGCCGGACGAGCAGATGATGAATGTCGATGCAGTGATAAGCGCAAACGAGGCTGTCCTGAATGCGGCATATTCCGCCGGAGTACTCCCAGCAGAATTGCAGACGGAAAATGGCCCAATGAGTTTTGGGGACATCCGCGGAAATAGGACCACTTGGGATATCTTCAAGGAATTCACCGATAAGCAAGGACTGGACCAGTGCATCACCGACTACGGCCAGTCCTACAGGATAAATGTCGTCGAACGAGATAAACAGTAGCCCATCGGGACGACCCACGCGCTTACTGCAGAGGAGTTCGGTCTCTACTGCAGCAAGCGGGCTTTTCCCTATCCAGGAAGATGGGATGAAACTTCTTCAGCAATCGGTTCGATTCCAGCACAGGCTTCCTGTTGGGAACCCGCTCGCACAACCGATCTACGCACAGACAGAGTCCCGTAGGGCCGCTCGATGACTACATCACATATTTTTTCGTCGCCGTATACATATTTTACGGCTTCGCGCCCCCCTACTTCGGTATCGCTTTCGTTCTTTATTCCATCCCGTATCTCGTCCAACGTCATACTCGATGCAGTCACGTGGAGAAAACCGGTCAGCTCAAACGATTGAGAAGGCGCCGAGGCCGGCTCCCGCCCCTCGAAGCTGCAACCGATAAACACATGCGCAGATGGCGTCTCTTCGTTCCGCGCTCGGGTGAGGGGGTCGAAACCGAGGCGCTCGATCACATCATCACCCAGCTCCAGACAGGGGTCGGCCACCTTGGATGATTGCCCGGCTCCCGGCAGAGGCGCCACCGGGGGGACCGATATCGCGATCACCGGCGGCGCGGTCGACCGAGGCGAGGAGGTGGTCGGCGTGTCAGGCTTCTCCGAAGCTGAGCAACCGGCCGTAAGGATGACGACCAGAGCCACAGGACACAGAGCGGAAATGATTCTCATTGAACGAATCCCGTCAGTTGAGCATGGAGGAATCGATTTCCGAGGCAATGCGCGGCATATCATCGCAGGGCTTTTCCTGAGTGAGCGCTCCGGCGACGCTCTTACCGACGCTCAGGGTTCCGTATCCCGTCTCTACGACGACGTAGCAAGCCTCTGCCTCAGGACTCAGGTAACTGATGGCTTCACGCCCGTTCACCTGAGTCGGTGTAGCACTTTGCCCTTCTCGTGCCCGGAACTCTTCGAGCGTGATGTTTGTAGAGTTCACGAACAGCGTCCGTGTCGGCGAAATGATTCCGAACCGGTCGCGCTCTTCATGATCGAATTGGCACCCGACGAATGAATATGTATCGAAGACCCGATCAATCCGTTGGCGCGTCCGGGGGTCGAATCCAGCCGTGGTGACGACGTCGTCTCCGAGCTCACGACATGGATCATGGGTCACCGGGGCGCGACCCTTGTTGACCTGACTCGATGTCGGCGGAACGGATACGGCGATGTTCGGGGTCGTGGTGCCGGCGGATGGCGTCGGCGGAGTTGCGGGCTCATCGCTGGTGGCGCTACAGGCGCTGGCCAGCACGACGGCCAGCAGAGCCGGCACAACGGCTGATCTCATGCTTCTCACGGTTCTCCGAGTCCACTGTTGTCCGCTACGAACTGCGTCAGCATGGCATTGGTCTGGTCTGCTTCGGTGATGAGGTTGCCGGACCGAAGGTATGCTTCCTGAAGCGTCATCGCCCCCTCGATAAGCTGGTTGAGGACCGCGAGACCGTCCACCGTCTTTTGTGCAAAGCCCTGCTGCAACTCCATCGACGATTGGAATCCACCGAAGCCCTGCGGATCGGCCACCGTCTGTAGGCGAGTTCGTATCTCCTGAAGACCGATGATCATCTTTTGATACTCGGCAGCGGCTTGGCGAGCCACGTCCGGCTCATACCTTATTTCTCCTGCGGCCGCAGCGTTGCTGAAGGCCGTGATCTGCGCTTGGCCGTAGTCGATTGCGGTTCGGTTCATCGATCGGACCCCCTCAACAGCTTCGGTTGCTCAGGCTAACAGATGGGAAGGGCGGGTCAGGTTCACCGGTGCTCGGCACAGAGTTCTCAGTAATCCAGGTAGAGACGTTCACAAGGGAGACGTGGGAGGTCGGCCGGGTTATCACGGAGGACGGCAGCCGTGTGGGTGCCGTGGTATGTGGCCCACTCCTGGAGGAAGTGTTCGGCCGCGGTCGGATGGGCTCGGTAGTCGAGGCGGAAGCCTCGGAGAAAGACTGTGAGGTGGACATCGACGCCGAACCGTTGGGGTTCATAAGCTCTCATGACTGCGCCGGTTTGAGACCAGCGAGTAGCCGTTGGAGCATCGCGAGGGATGGGCGCGTGCCCGGAGTGGTCGGCTCGACCGGTGGGTAGGTGAGGCCGCGGGATACGGCGCGTTCGCGGGGGCTGCGGGTGGCGGGGACGAGTTTTCCGGTTTCGACCAGGAGGGTGAGAGCAGCGGCTTTGCGAGGGCAGTCCAAGGGGTTGCAGGTCAGGTGTGTCTGCATGATGCGATGCGCGTCGGCGATGCGCAGTCGAGTGTCGGGTTCGCTGTGCCAGACCTCGGGCAACCAGATGGGTTCGTGTGGAACTTCATGTGGGTTCGTGCCGACTTTCATCCAGAGTTGACCCGGACACACCGTCATGAGCTCGCAGGTGTCGCAGACCCGGCCGGGGTGGTTTTCGAGATGTGCGAGGTCGGGGGTGATCAGTGTTGTTGTGCCGGTTGCCCGGGCAATATCGAGGACATGACCGATAGCGTCCGGGACGGAGTCGGGGCCGAGGCGGACTATGTAGACCAGCGTGTAATGCTGCTGTCGGGCGAGTCGACGGATAGCCTCCGTGTCGCGGGTTTGACAGGGCGAGAGATCGGTTCGGAGATAGCCGATCGCGCGGGGGCGATGCGGGTGGTGCATTTCGTTGACCGGACGTAACGTCATCTGTTCTATTCCTTTTCGGAGATGCCGGTTTGCCCTGTGACCGCGCATGGCAATTCCCACCGGCACGGCACGGCAGAGCAGATTCCGGGAGCTTTCCTGAATATTCGCGATGAAAGTCTGCGCGCTCGGGATTTGTCCGAGTTTCCGGTCGTCGGGTGGATACAGTAGACACCGAAAGCTGTTCGCTGGAAAGACTATTCGGGTCCATCTGGCCAGGTCGCCAGGCGTCCAGTATGGGTAGGTCCAGAAAAGATAGGTCCGTACTGGACCACGACGAGATAGCGAGGGTGGGCATGGCTATTGGTTCGACTCTTCCACGGCGCGCGTTGGGTCGGCGGCTTCGGCAACTGCGGTTCGAATCCAAGAAGAGTCAACTGGCCGCAGGTTTGGCGATCGAAGTATCCAAGCAAGGGATCGGGAGGTTGGAAGAGGGGCAGCCGGTTCGGATCAGTACCGCGCAGTTTCGGGACCTACTGGAATTCTATGGAGCAGACGACTCGGTGCGGGACGAGGTGCTGGGGCTGCTCCAAGAGGTGAAGGCGGCGAAGGGTGATCCGTCGCGGGGATGGTGGCGTGCCTATGCCGATGTGGTGAATCCTCAGTTCGATCACTACATGAGCCTGGAGCAGGCATGCTCACAGATGACGGCATTCCAGCTCACGCTATTGCCTGGTCTGATGCAGACACCTGCATACCGCAAGTGGATCGTCACGCAGACGCACAACGCCGTCCCCGACGTTGACGTCGAGCGACGACTCGAACTGACCGCACGTCGGCAGCGTCGAATACATGACGATCCCGAGTTCTCACTGCGGGTAATGCTCTCGGAGTCAGCGCTACGACACCAGGTCGGTGGGCGAGAAGTGATGAGTGAACAGCTGCAGCATCTCGTCAGTGTGTCGAGAGTGCCCAATGTCTCGCTTCGCGTCGTCCCGTTCGGCGCGGGCCCTCATTCCGGATTGGTGGTCCAATCCTTCACCTTGTTCGAGTTCCCATCGCTTCGTACAGGGCGTCTTCCGGAACCACCTGTCGTATTCGTGGAAGGTTTCACCGGGGCGCTGTTCCTAGAGGACGGCCAAGCGGTCGCCCGCCACAGGGAGGCTGTGGCCGGCATCCGCGCGGTAGCGTTGAGCGAGGACGACACCCGGCGTCTGGTGCAGGACATCGCAGAGGAGTACGCGGAGTGAGCAGGGACTTATCAGGAGCCGTTTGGTACAAAAGCAGTTTCAGCCAGGCTGACGGGGATTGTGTGGAGGTGGCGCACGCTGCCGATGCGGTCGGTGTGCGCGATTCGAAGAACCCGAAGGGCGCCATTCTTGTTTTCGCACCGCAGGAGTGGGAAGCGTTCGTCCAGGAAATTTCGGCCGAGAGCTGAATCTCCTGCCACTACGACACCGATCGCTGTCAGTCGCTGGGAAAACGTGTGTGCGACCTCACCGTCGGAGTCCCGGGCGGGACCCGCGAAAATGTCCGGCACGATCGTCAAACGACCGACAAGGCCACGGAGTCGAACGCGAGCGCAGAGACTACGACGACTCGTGCATAGCTGCGGACAACGCCTGTCGCTACCCCACCGGCTGGCGTGGTAGCGACAGGCAGTCACCGGAATTGCGACAAATTAGGTGTCGATGACCTGCGTCCCGCCCGCCGCGTTGTCGTGCCAACCCTGCTTCGTCGGGCTCGAGCTGATCGTGAACGCGATCGCAATGGCCGCGATGAACCACAGCAACCCGCCCACCCACGGGATCAGGTTGAGCAGCATGTAGGCGTTGCGGACCGCGGAGTCCTTGAGGCTGGGTTTCGGTGCCCTGCCCGACCCGTTGACGTGCAGGCTCAGCAGTTTCTTGCCGGGTGTCGAGCCGGAGGACACCTCGAAGAGAACGAAGTACAGCCAGCCGAAGCCGGCGCCGGGGAGGACCGAGACCCAGTCGGGGAGGTCCCAGACCGTGCCGAGGAGCCAGAAGAAGATGGCGCCGATGATGCCGGCGATGATCCAGTCGACGAACCTGGCTACCGCGCGTTTGCCCAGGCCGGCAGGCCTGATGCTGCCGGCGGGGCTTGCGGTGGGACTGTATGCGGGGTCGAATCCACCTGCGGTCATCACGCCTCCATAAGGTTGTAGGTGTTCAGGACAAGAGGTTCTGGATGCCCAGGGCGGTGGGGTGTGGCTGATCGCGTCTTGCCGTTGGGTGGTTCGTTAG
>NZ_JBEXLL010000109.1:0-15013 GCF_040609955.1 Nocardia sp. NPDC004568 | reverse complement strand
TGCCTCAAGCGATACCTCGCCCGCGAAGTGTTCCAAGCTCTGCGCGCCGACCTCCGCCCACCACCACCGGCGACTTGACATCTATAGGAGCGTCCTTCGCGATCTCCCTCAACGCATCCTTCTCCAGCTCGGCATCAGCCAGCAGCCGCTTCAACCGGGCGTTCTGCTCCCGCAGCTCCTTGAGCTCCTTCGCGGCGTCGGTGTCCATACCACCGAACTGGCGGCGCCAGTTATAGAGCGGCGCCGCCGACACCCCGAGTTCGGCCGCGATCAGCTCACCGGTCTTGCCCTCCGCGGCCAACTCATCGGCGCGGCGCAGCTTACGCACGATGTCCTCCGCGGAATGCCGCTTCCGGCCGGCCATATCTCTCACCGTCCCTTCCAGCCCTCCACGGGCCAACAGGACTCTAATACCAGCCGGTCTCATTCACTGGGGACGGGCCGCGACCGTCGACGGCAAGGCGGTGAAGATCGCGTCGATGATCGATGAGCATACTCGCGAGTCGCTGCTGCACCTGGTGGAACGCTCGATCACTGCCGAGCGGCTCGTGACCGAGCTGGAGAAGGTTTTCGCCGGGCGCGGGGGCCCGCCGATCGTGTTGTGCACGGACAACGGGGCCGAGATGATCTCCCATGCACTGCAACAGTTCTGTGCCGATTGTGGGTATCAGCTACATTCCGCCGGGCACGCCGTGGAACAACGGTTATATCGAATCGTTCGACCGGCGGCTGCGGGCAGAATGCCTCAACCGCAACCACTGGACGAGCCTGCTCGAAGCCCGTGCCGTGATCGGCGACTTCAAGGACGAACGCAACCAACGGCATCGTCACTCCGCGCTGGGCTACCTGACGCCGGTCGAGTACGCAACCCGCTGCGGCCACACCCACCACCCTGTGGCCAGCGACATCAACTGAACCCGGATCGAACACAACCCGGCTCTACTACCGGGCGGACTCGAAATCGTGGACTCGTCAATATCTTGTGCTTCCCAGCGGGTCCTGAAACACCCATTAACTGCCACAACAGGTCGACTGCGCAACCCGCTTCCGGGCCGACATTTCCCGTCCAAAACGTGGGGCGGGCCAAGTTGCGCCGCCCTGGGCGGCTAATCTAGCGCCCGGTGGTCCTGTCCCGGCCCCGGAGCCGCCTCGCCCCGCGATCACCGGGTCGCGCCGTCGCCCGGTGGGCGAGATCGGTCACGGCGCGCGTCGGGCGTGCTCACTGAGGTCGCCGGTGTGGTCGATGCAGAACAGTCGCCGGGTGAACCGCCAGCCCCCGGCCCTGTCGGCGAACTCGTCGAAGTAGCGGCCGGTGAGGATGGGTTGCAGCGGTAGCTCGCCGGCTGCTTGCACTACGGTCACGTACGACAGCGCGGTCGCCTCGGTGTTGCTGTCCGCGATCGCGATCCGGATGTTCGTGGTGAGGTGCTTGGTCCGCGGGGACGGCGGATCGCCGTGCATCTTGATGAATCGCCGGTTGGCCGCCAGTACGGCCCGCGCGTCCGCGACGACGGGTTCGCCGATCGGAACGCCCGCGCCGTCGCACCGGCCGTACACCGCGTCCGCGAACAGCTCCGCCACCTCGTCGAGCGCTCCCCGGTCGATCAGATGCGAGTAGGCGGAGATCAGGTCTCTGATCGCCTCGATCGCGGCCAGCCGGGTGATCGTGTGCTCGAGGTCCATGCGGAGAAGATCTCACGGATCACCGCGAGCGCGCGGCATCCTTCCACTGGCCGAGACCGTACCGACGCACCGGGCGCCGAGATGGTTAGCGTCGGGGGATGCCGGCGAACGGTTACCGGGCCGGGCGGCAGACGGTACGAGGACAGGAGCCGAGTTGGAACGCGCGACCATAGCGGAGATGCTGCTCGATCGGCTCGGCGACGCGCACCCGGGTGTGCGCACCCGGGAACAGGACTGGACCTGGGACGAGACGGTGCGCGAGAGCGCGGCCCGGGGCGCATTGGCCACCTCGCTGCGCGTCGACGGTCCGTTCCATATCGGCGTGTTGCTCGAGAACACTCCCGAGTTCCTGTTCTGGCTCGGCGGCGCGGCACTGGCCGGGGCGGTGATCGTCGGCATCAACCCGACCCGGCGTGGCGCCGAACTCGAGGCCGAGATCCGCTATGTCGACTGCCAATTGATCGTCACCGATGCCGCGGGCATGGCGCGGATCGGTGACCTCGACCTGGGGCTCGACGAGGGCCGTTTTCTCCTCGTCGACGCACCCTCCTATCGCGACCGGGTGGCCGCGCACCGGGTCGAGCAGCCCGTCGCGGGCCCGGCGGTGGACGAATCGGCGCTGTTCCTGCTGTTGTTCACCTCCGGGACCACCGGTACGTCGAAGGCGGTGCGCTGCAGCCAGGGCCGGTTGGCACGACTCGCGTACGCGAATATCGAGAAATACGGCCACGTGCGCGCCGACGTCGACTACTGCTGTATGCCGCTGTTCCACGGCAACGCGCTGATGGCGCTGTGGGCGCCCGCCCTGGCCAACGGAGCGACCGTCTGCCTGACACCGAAATTCTCCGCCTCGGGATTCCTGCCGGATGTGCGGTTTTTCGGCGCCACGTTCTTCACCTATGTGGGCAAGGCGTTGAGTTACCTGATGGCCACTCCGGAGCGGCCCGACGATATCGACAACACCCTCGTCCGCGGGTTCGGCACCGAGGCTTCGCCGGAGGACCGGGTGGAGTTCGCGCGCCGATTCGGGGCCGAACTGATGGAGGGTTACGGATCGTCGGAGGGCGCGGGGTCGGTGAAGGCCGACCCGGACACACCCGCGGGCGCGCTGGGCCGCCCGGCCCACGACGACATCGTCGTGGTGCACCCGGAGACCCGGCGGGAATGCGCCCGGGCGGAACTCGACCGGCACGGCCGGGTGCTCAACCCGGACCAGGCCATCGGCGAGATGGTCGACAAAGGCGGCGCGAAACGTTTCGAGGGCTACTACAAGAACGAGGCCGCGGTGGCCGAACGTATCCGGCACGGCTGGTACTGGACCGGTGATCTCGGCTATGTCGACGAAGCCGGCTTCCTCTACTTCGCCGGCCGGCGGGGCGATTGGATCCGGGTGGACGGGGAGAACATCTCGGCGCTGCTGATCGAGCGGATTCTGCGGCGGCATCCGAAGATCATCGCGACCGGTGTGTACGCGGTGCCCGACCCGCGTTCCGGCGATCAGGTGATGGCCGCGATCGAGGTCGCCGACGTCTCCGGCTTCGATCCGGACGAGTTCGCGGCGTTCCTGGCCGGTCAGGACGATCTCGGCACCAAGGCGGCACCCCGGTTCGTCCGGGTGTCGGCGAGGTTGCCGGTCACCGGGTCGAACAAGGTGCTCAAAAGGGAATTACAGGCGCAGGTGTGGCGGGGGGACGAACCGGTGTTCCACCGGGTGGGCCGCGGGATGCCGAAGTACGTACCGCTGACCGAAGCGGACGCGCGGGCGCTCGAACGCGAATTCCACACCCACGGCCGCGCGAGATTCCTACCGGAGCCGGGAGAGAACCGTCCATGACGCGGTTCCCGGGAGACCCGCGGCGCGTCGCGCGCGCCGGTGTACACGAAGGAGACAGGGTATGAAGCTCGGGGTGGTGATCCCGGTCGAACTGGGGTCGAGTGGCGAACCGGAGCAGATCCTGCGCTTCGCCCGGGCCGCCGAATCCCTCGGGTTCGACGAGATCTCGGCCGTGGAGCATTCGGTGGTCGTCGCGGATACCGGCAGTGTGTATCCCTACTCGCCGACCGGGAGATCACCGCTGCCCGACGACTGCGATATCCCGGACCCGCTGGAACTGCTGTCGTTCGTCGCCGGCGCGACCACGACACTCGGCCTGTCCACCGGTGTCCTGGTGCTGCCCAACCACAATCCGGTGGTGCTGGCCAAACGGCTGGCGACACTCGACCGGCTCTCCGGTGGGCGGCTGCGTGTCTGCCTCGGTCTCGGATGGATGCGGGAGGAGGTCGAGGCGTGCGGTGGACGGTTCGATCGTCGCGGCAGGATCGCCGACGAGGCCATCGCGGTGATGCGCGCGCTGTGGGCCGGACGTGACGGTGTGGACTTCGCCGGCGAGTACTTCTCGTTCACCGGTGCGCACAGCTGGCCCAAACCGCTGCGCGAAGCCGGTGTTCCGCTCTACATCGGGGGTCACAGTGCCGCGGCCGCGCGGCGCGCCGGCAGATTGGGCGACGGGTTCCAGCCGTTGGGATCGGCCGGTGAAGAACTGGATACGGCGATCGGCGCGATGCGTACCGCGGCTGCCCGGGCCGGGCGGGACCCAGCGGAGATCTCGTTGGTGCTCGGCGCCACGGTGCGGCGCGTAGACGAGGCGGAGCTCGACCGGGCCCGCGGACTGGGCGCCGATCGGATCCTGCTGTCGGCGTCGCGCCGGGCCACGACCATGGACCTGGTGATCGAGGAGATGGCCGAGTGTTCGAAGCGGCTCGGTCGCTGAACTTCGCGAGGTCGGGGCGCATCGGAGGTAGCCCTCCGGCCGGGGTGCGCCGGCCGTGGCGGGCGAGGCCCGGTGGCACTGTCCGGGTACTGCGGATAGCTTCGTTCCATGCAGGACCACCTCGACGACCTCCGCTTCGCCCATGTGCTCGTGGACACCGCCGACGCGGCGAGTACGGCCCGCTCCAAGGACCTGGACCTCGATATCGAGACCAAGCCGGACATGTCCCGGTGCCGCGATACCCAGGTCGAGGTGGAGAAGCTCGTTCGTGGTCAGCTCCAGCGTGCGCGCCCGCGCGACGCGGTCCTCGGTGCGGGGCAGGGCCTGGACGGAACGGGGCCCCGGTGCTGGGTGGTCGATGCCATCGACGGCCTCGAGAACTACGCGCGCGGTGTCCCGGTGTGGGCCACCCAGATCTCCCTGCTGGAGGTCTCCGGAGGCGAATATCGGCCCGTCGTCGGCGTCGTCTCCGCGCCGGCGCTCGGCCGCCGCTGGTGGGCCGTGCGGGGCCACGGCGCCTTCAGCGGTCGTAGTCTTTCCTCGGCGTCGCGCCTGCGTGTGTCGCGGGTGTCGAAGCTGCCGGACGCGTCCTTCGCCTACTCCACCCTCACCGGCTGGGAGGAGCAGGGCCGGCTCAACGGCCTGCTGCGCCTGTCCCGCGCGGTCTGGCGCACGCGCGCCTACGGCGACTTCTGGTCCTACATGATGGTCGCCGAGGGCGCGGTCGACGTCTGTGCCGACCCTGCGCTCTCGCCGGGGGATATGGCCGCCGGCGCCGTCATAGTCACCGAGGCAGGAGGGATCTTCACCGGTCTCGACGGTAACCCGAGCCCCCTCGGCGGCAGCGCGGCCGCGTCGAACGGCGTGCTGCACGAGGAGCTGCTGGAATATCTGAACGAGTGGTGACGGCTACCCGCGAGGCGCCGGTCACCGCCGTGGTACCGGACGGTGGGCGGCTCACTACGGTGTGGTGTCCTCCAGTCGGCACAGCGACCAGGGCAGCGTAGGGATCGGCACCCCGCTGCCGATCCGGCCGGCGCTGCGGGTCTTGGATCCCGGGGGAAGCCCGGGATCGGTGGCGAGGATGACGCGGCCCTCGTCGTTGACGAGCACCAGGGCGGCAACCGAGGCCCGGAAACGGGGGAGCAGGATCTCCTGCATCGCGCCGACCGGCACATCGGCGCCGGCGATGCCGAGGAACTGTCCCGGCGCGGTGGTGACCGGAACCGCGAATGTGCACACATATTGGTCGGTACACGCGAAATCGATATAGGGCCCGTGCACCCAGCGGCGCCGCTCGTCCCGCGGGATCACATACCAGTCCATCTGGGTGTAGTCGTAGAAGTATTCGCTCTGCGGGTTCAGCTCGGGGTCGAGCCGGTGGGGTTCGGGTCCCGGATGCATCTGCCACCACTCCAGAAACCGGGGCCGATCGGCGAGCGCTCGGTCGGCGATGACCACGCCGGCCCCGTCGAACAGGTCGCCGACCCGCTCCAGCTCACCGACGATGGGTTCGCGCAGCGGCGCCAGATCGGTCGAGCGGGGAGCCGATCGGCGCTCGCCGGCGGCATCCCAGACGCGGGTCAGCGTGGTCCCGATCGTCGTCAGCGACGAATAGATCTGCTCGGCCAGCTCGGCCACCACGGATGCGAGCGATTCGACGGTCGGCGGTCTGGGATTGTCCGTCATCGATCACTGAGCTCCATACGTAGGGCGACGAGCCGACGGATGCGGGATTCACTATGCGATTCTGCCAGCTCCCGGGCCTCGGCATCATCCTCACGTTCGATGGCGCGTACCAGATCGGCGTGGACGGAGGCCTCGGCGGCCGGATCCAGCTCCAGTCGCGGCAGCCACACCAGCGCGGAGAGTTCGGCCTGGAGGTCTACCTGGGCCCGGGTCAGTCGGGTGGACTGCGCGCACACGGCCATCTCGATGTGGAAGCGACTGTCGGCCCGCCGGGCCGCGACCGGTTCGGTGCTGGTGCGCAACCGGTCGGTCAGGGTGTGGAGCCGGGCCACATCGGCCCGCCCGCCGCGGCGGGCGGCGAACACCGCGGCCGCACCGGCGATCGCGAACTGCGCGTCGCCGAGGTCGCGCAATTCCGCCAGACTCATCTGCTGCAACCGTGCCGACGCGGTGTGCTCCAGGGCCTCCGCGGACGCGCAGATGAAACTCCCGCCCCCGCGTCCCCGCTTGGTCCGGACGATCCCCTGCTGCCGGAGCACGGCCAGGGCCTCTCGCAGCGTCATTGTCGATACACCCAGCTGCTCGGCGAGGGTCAATTCGCTCGGCAACTGCTGGCCGTCCACCATCACTCCGAGGCTGATCGCCGCGGAGAGCCGCTGGACCACGGCCTCGGTCTTCGGACCACTGCCCTCCAGTGGCGACAGAACAGCGCTCAGCGCGGTCAGGCCCGCGCGTTCCTGCTGAGACAACGCGACTCCTCCGGTGCGCGGTATGTGCATCGATTCTAGGACCACGAACTTGAAATATGAACTATGGAGTCAAGGAAGTCCCACTGCCGGTCCTTTGACATAGATCTACGCTCCGGGGCGCCTGGGCCATTGAACTATGGGTTCATAGGTATTAGATTAGTCGACAGCGCCGCCTCGGGCGCCACCACCGTCAGGGACGATCGGGAGAAGGAACGAATGCACGAATACGCGACTCGCTGTGTCGAGGACCCGCACAGGCAGCATCGTCGCGGTCCGGAATCACCCCTCGGCCCCGCGCTGACCGCCGAGCAGATCGGATTTTCCGACGGTGCGTCGCCGCGGGACTGTCTGTGCAGAACCGAAGTCGACGGGCTCCGCGCCACCTGGCGCATGCTGCGCGATCACGCCATCGCCATTGTCGTCGTCGAGAAACTCTCCGATGCCTCCCCGGTGGTCCGCTTCCCCTCCGGCGGCTATCCGGACCTCGTGAAAGCGCGCGAACTCCATCCGGAACTGGCCGGGCTCTGGGACGCGATCCGGCACGAGTTCTGGGGACGGCTCATGTCGCCCCTGTCACCGAGCCCAGGGGCTCACGCCTGGGCCTGACGGCAGTGCGGTCGGGAGAAGAGTGGTCGGCACCGGCGCGTTCCGCCGGTCAGGGCCGGAACTCCTGCGCCTTGGTCTTGGCGCCCTGCACCATCAGACGCCAGGCGTCCGGGTCGCCCCGCAGGACCGCGGCAGCCATATCCTTCATCTGCTCGTAGCTGGCATGCGGGGGAATCGGCGGTACCTCGGGGTCGCAGCGGACGTCGAGTAGCACCGGGCCGTCCGCGGCGAGGGCGTAATCCCAGGCGCCACCGAGGGCGTCCGGCTTCTCGACCGCGATCGCCTCGATGCCCATCGCCCGCGCCATCTCGGCATAGGAGACATCGGGAAGGCTCTGCGATTCCTCGAACTTCGGTGCGCCTCCCATGGCGCGCAGCTCCCAGGTGACCTGATTGAGATCGTTGTTGTGGAAGACGCAGACGATCAGCCGGCGGTCCTGCCACAGATGCTGATACCGCGCGATGGTCATGAGCTCGGCCAGCCCGTTCATCTGCATGGCGCCGTCGCCGACCAGGGCGATCGCGGGGCGATCGGGATGGGCGAACTTCGCGCCGATGGCATACGGGACGCCGGGGCCCATAGTGGCGAGGGTGCCCGACAGCGATCCGCGCATCTGATCGCGGAAGCGCAGGCAGCGGGCGTACCAGTTGGTGGAGGACCCGGAATCCGCGGTCACGATGGCGTTGCCGGGAATCCGCTCGGACAGTTCCCACACCACCCGCATGGGATTGATCGGGTGCGCGTCGAGCATGCTCTGCCGCTCCACGGTGGTCCACCAGCGGGCCACATTGCGCTCGACCTCCTCGCGCCAGGAGCGGTCCTCTGTGCGGTGCAGCAGCGGGATCAGATGGCGCAGGGTGGTCCGCGCGTCACCGACCAGATTGACCTCGGTGGGGTAACGCATACCGATCATCGCGCCGTCGAGGTCGATCTGTACCGCTCGCGCCTGGTCGAGCTCGGGCAGGAACTGGGTGTAGGGGAAATTCGAACCGACGATCAGCAGGGTGTCGCAGTCACGCATGAGTTCGTAGCTGGGCCGGGTACCCAGGAGTCCGATCGATCCCGTGACGAACGGCAGGTCGTCGGGTAGGACGTCTTTGCCGAGGAGGGCCTTGGCGACGCCGGCGCCGGTGAGGTCGGCGACCTCGAGCACTTCCGCCGCGGCGGCGCGGGCGCCCTGCCCGACCAGGATGGCGACCTTCGACCCGGCGTTGAGTACGTCGGCGGCGTGCCGAATCTCGTCCTCGGCCGGATCCGCACTCGTCACCAGCGACGCGGGTGGGCTGGACGGTACCTGTTTGAACTCGTGCTGTGGCGGTTCGTAGGGCTCCTCCTGGAGGTCCGCCGGGATGATGACCGCGGTGGGGGAGCGGCGGGCGATCGCGGTGCGGAACGCCCGGTCGAGCGCGTTCGGCAGCTGGCTGGAGACATTCACCTCGACCAGGTAGTCCGCGGCGACGTCCTTGTAGAGCGATTGCAGGTCGACCTCCTGCTGATAGCTGCCGCCCATCGCGCTTCGTGCGGTCTGGCCCACCACCGCCACGACCGGAACATGATCGAGTTTGGCGTCGTAGAGCCCGTTGAGCAGGTGGATCGCACCGGGCCCCGAGGTCGCGGTACACACGCCCACCTTGCCGCTGAACTTGGCGTAACCGGTCGCCTGGAAGGCCGCCATCTCCTCGTGCCGGGCCTGGACGAACTGTGGTGAGTTGTCGGCTCGGCCGAACGCGGCCACCAGTCCGTTGATACCGTCGCCGGGATAACCGAAGACCTGCTCGACCCCCCATTCGCGGAGGCGCCGCAGGACATAGTCGGAGACTTGCTGGACCATGGCTTCTCCTCTGACTCGCGGAGCGGATGTCGGCCGTCGTGCTACCCGCTGTGGTCGAAGCCAATCCTGCGCACCGGCGATGATCCACGGCTACGGTGCCTGCCCGGAATCACCCCGCGACCCGTTTCCTCGGCCACCGGCCGGCGTGGCGAGGGCGCGCCGCGGGTGTGAAGGCTCGGTCGTGCGCCGGGAGTGCCCGGCCGCGGGGCATGGGCCTCTTGCTGCGGAAACGGTGGTTGTGTGCGGTCCGCTGGTCGTCGCGGACCCCGCCCGGGCGGGCGTCGGCGGTGTGCGGTGCGTGCCCCCGCCGCCCCGGGATTCGTTGCGCGAGGGAGGATCCCGTTCCTGTGTCGGCGGGGAGCCCGTACGCTGGTCCGGCAAGCATGGGTCAGTGTGGGAGGAACGCGTTGGGTCGCAGAGAGTCGCGGGAAGAACGAGATGTTTCGCCGGAGAACCGCGAAGCCGTCCGCAACAACATCAGGGAGGAACTCGGCATCCCGCGCACTCTCGAGGGCGCCGCACCGGACGAGGTCGCGGCGTGGTTGTCCCGGGTGGAGAACATGATGGAGACCGTCCCCCGGCAGAATCGGCAACCGTTCGACATCACCGACAGCAACGGCGTGACCGACGTGGTCGGCGAGGGCTATATGCTGCGCCGGCTCGCCGATATCCGTAAGGAACTCCAGGCCGGGCTGCGCAACAGCACGGCGCGACGTGAACTCGACCAGATCCAGCAGGTGGCCGAATCCGCGATCCACGATCCGGTGGCGCGGCAGATGGTCGCGGCTCAGATCCAGCGGGCACAGGACGTGGTGGCGAAGTCCTCGGTGACCGAGGACGCGCGGGACGCTGCATTGGAGACCGAATTGCAGAATGTGGTCCGAGACCTGAACGAGCGCCGCGCGCGGATGCGGTGGTCGCTGTTGCAGCGTGAGCCCATCGCCGTACTCATCGGCGCGGTGCTGCTGGTCGGGTTCAGTCTCGTGATGGTGGTCGCGATGTTCACCGATACACAGGTCCCGGAGATCGTGATGAACATGATCCTGCTGATCCTCGGTTTCTTCTTCGGGCAGTCGGCCGCGAGCGGGCGGGGCGGTCGCGGAGACAGCTGACCCGAGCCGGGCCGCACCCATTCGTCGCTCCGAGCGACGACCCGGATGCGGCGTATGCCGGAACCGGGCGTTCGACCGGAATACCGCGACTGGCCGCACCCCGGCGATGTGCCCGGACGGCGGGGGCGCCTGCGTCTCGGGCCGCGGACTCGCGGGCCCGTCCATCCCGCGGTGCGTGCGGATCGGACGGGCGCGCGCTACGACGACGGTGCCGGGGACGAGCGGAACACACGGACACCGTGCACTGGACCCGATGGCCGGCCGACAATGTGACCCGGTTGCGGCGCGTGGCGTTTCAGCAGTGGTATTTCGGGATCGGATCGCCGGTACCGGTGGTGATCAGCCGCGGCAGGCTTTCGGTGATGTAGAAGGTCCAGCCGCGCGAGCAGGCCTCGAAGCACTCGGAATCCGCGGCGGTCAGACCCTCGTGCGCGAAGTGCAGTGTCGTGCCCGCCGCGGTCGCGGTGATGTCGAAGACGGCCCGGGTACCTGTCCACTCGGTCCGGTCGTCGACGAAGGTGAGGTCGGCATCGACGACCTGCCAGACCACCCGGGTGCCCGGCACCACCTCGGTGAGCCGGAACCGGGCGAAGCGGATGCCCGGCTTCCCCTGGGCCGTTTCGCCCGCGTACTTGCTGTCGTCGGTGAAGACGAACTCGTCGTGCGCGGCGGCGGTCGCGCCGATGATGTTCTCGCTCCACCATCCCCGTACATCGGTGACGGCCGCGAAAACCTCCTGTGGGGTCCGGTCCACGGACATGGTGGCGGTCAGGTACTCGGTGTTCGACATGGTTCTTACCTCTCTCCATCGGGTGGTTTCGTCCCACCGACGAAGCAGGGACCGCGAGATCGACAACAGCGCGGAAAAAAGAACGAAGAATTTCGCCGGGGAGGCCCGGAGCATCGGTCAGAGGGCGCGGAGGCGCCCGGTCAAGTAGCGGCGCTCGGCGTCCGTCGGCGCCAGCTCGAGCGCTGTCTCGTAAGCCACGGCAGCCTCCGCTGCCCGGCCGTCCCGGCGCAGCAGATCGGCTCGGGTGGCGGGCAGCAGGTAGTAGCCCTCCAGGCGGCCCGACTCGGTGAGCTCGTCGACGAGCGCGAGACCGGCCGGGATGCCGTCGGCCAGGGCGACCGCCACCGCATAGTTGAGGTCGACCACGGGTGAGGGCGCCAGCCGCGCGAGTTCACGGTAGAGCGCTGCGATCTGAGGCCAGTCCGTGGCTGCCGAGTCGGGGGCGGTGGCATGGCAGGCCGCGATCGCGGCCTGCACCTGGTACGGCCCGGGACGTCGTGCGGCCAGCGCCTCGTCGAGTATCCCGACGCCCTCGGCGATCATCGCGTGATCCCACCGGGAGCGGTCCTGATCCTCCAGGGCTACGAGTACACCGTCCGCGGTCCGGTACGGGCGCCGGGCCTCGAGCAACAGCATCAGCGCCAGCAGGCCCCGGGCCTCGGGCTCGGCGGGCAGCGACCGGACCAGTATCCGGGCGAGGTGGATGCCCTCGGCCGTCAGCCCGCGCTGTCCGTCCGCATCGCCGTAGCCCTCGTTGAAGACCAGGTACAGCACCGCCGAGACCGCGGCCAACCGTGCCGACAGGAGCTCCGCCGGGGGGACCCGGTACGGGATACCAGCCTCGACGATCTTGCGTTTGGCGCGCACCAGGCGTTGCGCCATCGTGGACTCGGCGGTCAGGAAGGCCTTGGCGATCTCGGCGGTGCTCAAACCCGCCAGCGTGCGTAAGGTGAGCGCGACCCGGGCCGGGAACGGCAACGCCGGATGGCAACACGTGAAGATCAGCCGCAGCCGCTCGTCGGGAATCCCCTCCGTCGCCGGTTCGCCGGGATCCCGGGCCAGCAGCGCGAGCTCCCGCATCTTCGCCTTCGCGGCCGTGTCGCGGCGCAACCGGTCGGTCGCGCGATTGCGCGCCGTCGTGGTGAGCCAGGCGCCCGGCCGGTCGGGCACACCGTCGCGGGCCCAGGTGGACAATGCCGCGGCGAACGCCTCCTGCGCGCAGTCCTCGGCCAGATCCCAGTCCCCGGTGGCCCCGATGAGGGTCGCCACCACCTGACCCCACTCGTCGCGATAGGCCCGGTCCACCGCGGCGCCCACCGCGGGTGGCGCGGTCATTCCCATACGGGGCGCACTTCGATCGAGCCGTGCCGGGCATAGGGATGACGTGCCGCGAGTTCGATGGCCTCGTCCAGGTCCGCACATTCGATGATATCGATACCGCCGATGACATCCTTGGTCTCCGCGAACGGGCCGTCGGACACCAGGGTTTCCCCATCCCGCACCCGGACCGTCGTCGCGTCCGCCACCGGACGCAACCGCGCACCACCCCGGCGGGCCCCCCGTCGATCCACTTCCGCCGCATACGCCCGATGCGCCGGATCCGCCGCGATCTCCGCCGGACTCGGCGACGACGTCTCGTCGTCACAGATCAGCAAGACGTATTTCATGGCCCCAATATGCACGACCACCTGCGCCCGCGCCACCAGACGACAACGCCCGTGTACCCCGCCGCGCCCACACCCCGGGTGTCCCGGGAGCCGGTGTCAGCGGTTGGATCCCGCGGAGGCAGCGCCACCGGTGGTGGGCCCGGGGGGTTGGGACAATTCCGCGCCGGCGCCGTGGCTGCTGCGGCCGATATGGGACTCTCTGCGAATGCGCTCCGACATATGCGGGTAGTGCAGTTCGAAGGCGGGGCGCTCGCTGCGGATCGGAGGCAGTTCGTAGAAGTTGTGCCGCGGCGGCGGGCAGGTGGTGGCCCATTCCAGGGAGTTGCCGTAGCCCCACGGGTCGTCCACCGTGACCACTTCGCCGTAGCGGTAGCTCTTGAAGACGTTCCACACGAAAGTGATCATCGAGACGCCGAGCACGAACGAGCCGATGGTGGACACGGTGTGCAGGGCGGTGAAGCCGTCGTCGGCCTGGTAATCGGCGTAGCGGCGGGGCATTCCCTCGGCGCCCAGCCAGTGCTGCACCAGGAAGGTGGTGTGGAAGCCGAGGAACGTGGTCCAGAAGTGCAGTCGCCCGAGGCGTTCGTCCATGAGCCGGCCGGTCATCTTCGGGAACCAGAAGTAGATGCCGGCGAACGTGGCGAACACGATCGTGCCGAAGAGCACGTAGTGGAAGTGGGCCACCACGAAATAGGAGTCGTGCACGTGCCAGTCCAGGGGCGGGCTGGCCAGGATGACACCGGACAGACCACCGAACAGGAAGGTGACGAGGAACCCCACCGAGAACAACATCGGCGTCTCGAAGGTGAGTTGTCCCTTCCACATGGTGCCGATCCAGTTGAAGAACTTCACGCCGGTCGGCACGGCGATGAGGAAGGTCATGAACGAGAAGAACGGCAGCAGTACCGCGCCGGTGGCGTACATGTGGTGGGCCCAGACCGCCATGGACAGGCCGCCGATGCCGATGGTCGCGAAGACCAGCGCGGTGTAGCCGAAGATGGGTTTGCGGCTGAACACCGGAAAGATCTCGGAGACGATGCCGAAGAACGGCAGCGCGATGATGTAGACCTCGGGATGGCCGAAGAACCAGAACAGGTGCTGCCACAGCAGGACACCGCCGACGCCGGGCTCGTAGATATGACCGCCGAGATGCCGGTCGTAGGCCAACGCCATGAGCGCCGCGGTGAGGATCGGGAACGCCAAGAGCACCAGGATGCTGGTCACCACGATATTCCAGGTGAAGATTGGCATCCGGAACATCGTCATACCGGGGGCACGGAGGCACACCACCGTGGTGAGCATATTGACCGCACCGAGGATCGTGCCCAGTCCGGACACCGCCAGGCCCATGATCCACAGGTCGCCACCGACGCCCGGCGCGTGCATGATGTCGCTGAGCGGCACGTAGGCCGTCCAGCCGAAATCCGCCGCGCCGCCCGGGGTGACGAAGCCGGCCGTCGCCATGGTCGCGCCGAACAGGTACAACCAGTAGCTCAGGGCATTGAGGCGAGGGAACGCCACATCCGGCGCGCCGATCTGCAGCGGCAGGACCGCGTTGGCGAAGCCGAACACCACCGGGGTGGCATAGAACAGCAGCATGATCGTGCCGTGCAGGGTGAACAGCTGGTTGTACTGCTCCGGCGACAGGAACTGCAGACCCGGCCGGGCCAGTTCCCCGCGGAGCAGCAGTGCCATCAATCCGCCGATCAGGAAGAACGCCGTCGCCGAGGCCAGGTACATGATGCCCAGCAGTTTCGGGTCGGTCGTGGTCACCAGCTTCCGGATGGCCGAACCCTTGGGACCGACCCGGGCCGGGAACGGACGGATGGCGGTGAGCTCTGCGGGTCGAGACGGTGTCATTGCCATACGCTCTCCTTCATCCGAGCCACCGCTTGTGTTCGCACCACTGGTGTCCGCGCCGTTACCCACGTCGTGTCCGGCTAAACCCTGCCCCAAGGGCCCGCAAAAGTGGGGCAGCGACACCCGCCACTCGGGGAGGACGGAAAGACGGGTGTGTGTGTAAGTGGGCGTCCGGGAACTCGGTCATGCTCGGGCGAGTCGGCGTGACATGGTCATGATGGTGGCGATATAGACCATGGCCTCGTGGTGGTCGGG
>NZ_JBEXLL010000108.1:0-15132 GCF_040609955.1 Nocardia sp. NPDC004568 | reverse complement strand
TTGCGTCCTGCCATGGTTCCAGTGTCCCTTCCGGCCCTGATCAGAGCCACTCAGGACTCTAATACCGGGCGGACGCATTCACTGGGGGCACTCCAGTCCAGTGCTGAGTGGAAGAGCCGATCGCGGGCGTATCGCGGTCGGCTCTTCCGGTCGTCATCGAAGGTCTGCGGCGCGTCGTAGCCCTGCTCATGGCGCTGCGCGATGTGCCATCGCCTCGCATGGTCCGCGGGGGCCATGGCGTCGTTGTACAGCCTCCCGCCGCGACCCGGACGTTACTCGACTGCGCTCTACGTCGTGACCGCGATCTCACGGTGGACGGCGTCCACCAGCGCCTCTATTCCGAACTTGTAGGTGGCGTCACCAGGTATGTCGACGATATCGGCAGCAAGATTCACCACCGTGGGAAATCGGGCGAGCGGGCGGCCCGCGTAGTAGTGCTCGCGCTGTCGCCGCATCTCGGCGGAGTCCTCGCCGGTGTCGGAGTAGCCCCATGGTCGCGCGAGGTGATAGCTGGAGAACCCGATCGCGAGAACCATGATGAATCCGTAGCAGCGCGCAGCGAGAGGCCCGGGAATGCCTGCGTCCACGAGCCGGCGCAGCGGGATCTCCAAAGATCCATACATCGCGTCTTCGTTGTCGGTCAATCGAGCGGCCAGAAGCCGGCCGACGCTGGGGTGTTCGCGCATCACGTCGAGCAGGGATTGCGCCACCAGTCGGATCGCGGTGGCCGGGTCGTCCGCGCCCGAAGGAATCGTCATCTCGCCGAGCACCTTGGCCGCCATGCCGTCGAGAATCGCGTCTTTGGTCCGGAAGTAGGTGTACAGGGTCATCACGCCGACCCCGAGTTCGGCGGCGAGGCTCCGCATTGTGAACTTATTGGGGTCGCCCTCCGCGTCGGCCATGCGCAGAGCTGTCTGCACAATTTGATCGCGTGTCAGGCCCGTTCCGGCGTCGAGACTGCGCTTTCGTCGGTCTCCGGTAGCCACAAAATCCCCTTCGATCACAGGTTGCGAATAGCTCCGTTCAGCGTACGGCACAGCGTAGAGACGGCGCGAACGCCCGTGCGCTTGCCCGGCGCCTGGGCGACGATCGAGCGCCTGGAACCGCACACCTCGAAACCCGGGCCGATCTGGGGCCACACAGTATGCGCAGCCGACAACGACCAGCACGTTCGGAATGTTCCTCAACGGACTCGCATCGAAAAGGTGACGGGCCGAAGCTACGGCGAGGAGCTTGCCCAGCGCATCACCCGCCCCCTCGACCTGACCGGGACTTCTCTCCCGGGACCCGGAATCCGCGGATCCCACCCGGTGCATTACTCCACCCTGTTCTCCCAGGACCCCCGCACCCACGATCTACGACGCGACGGAGATGAACCAGTCCTTCGCCTGGTCCGCGGGCGGCATCATCTCCACCACCGGTGACCTCCACCGCTTCTTCGGCGCACTGCTGGGCGGACGCCTGCTTCCGCCCGCTCAACAACAGGAACTGCTCACCACTGTCCCCACAGATGGATCGAACTGGATCCCCGGCACCCGGTACGGCCTGGGCATCTTCGCGCAGACGCTGGCGTGCGGAGTGACGGTCTGGGGCAACGGCGGCGCCACCTATGGATCCTGGACCTACGCCATGGGTTCCCAGGACGGCGCGCACCTGCTCACCAGCAACATGAACGGCGGCTGGAGCGACTTGGGGCCGTTCACCGACGTGCTCACCGCGGAGTTCTGTCCGGCCGAGTCCTGACCAGCCGCGAGTACATCTCGCGACGTCGGGAGTCCGGTAGGCCGGTGCCCTCGTGGTTCCGGTTTGCGGCATCCGGCCGCTGTCCTCGATGTGGCTGCCGCTGGCCATGATGGAGTCGAGGTCGGGGAACATCGCCGAGAAAAGCCAATAGCGGGCATCCGCCATAACCTCCCATCGGTAGGCCAGGAGCAGCTCGACCAGCCTGGCTTCGGCCTTCAGCGCCTGTGTGGCGGTCGCGGGCGCGTACTTCGACTCCCGGGCGATCCGGCGCCGACGGGAAGCTCCTCGACGCCGACGACGCCCTTACCGAGGTCTCGACCCCGTTGCCGCCGTCCCTACCGACCAGCTCGGGGCCCTCCCCGTTGGGTGTGTAAGCGCCGGAGCTATGCCGAAAAGCACTGACGGTGAATGGGTCGATGGCTTGGCGGAGTGGCCCGATCGAGATCCCGGGTGGGTTCGAATCGAGTCCAGAAAATCTGTAGTGACAGCAGTAGACATTTGTAGGTGTGTGGGGTATCTTCTGTGTTGTTGCAGGTGAAGGAAGTGTCCATACGGCACGGGAGATGATGAACTGCCCGTGAAGTAAGACCGGCGGGCGCGGCCACGGGACCAGCATGTACACCGGTCCCACCGCCCGCCGGGAAGCAAGTGAAGTGGCACGGAAAGAAGAGGAAGTAGCACCTCGAGGAGAAGGGAGGCGTTACCCGTCGGGTCGCCCGCGCAGTTAGGTGGTTCGGGTGATCTCCGACGTATCGGTTACATGTCGGAAGACGAAGTGATTCCCCCTTTCAGTGCCCCGGCGCCGTTGGCGCCGGGGCCATTCGGCGTCTGGAGACCCCAAGATTTCTGAACCCCCGACCACGAACGAGAAGTTCGACGATGACGACTACCCCGCCTACACCATGGGCCGGGCCGCGGACATGCTCGGCACCACCCAAGCGTTCCTGCGCACCCTGGACGACGCAGGACTGATCACCCCGCAACGCTCCGCCGGTGGGCATCGCCGCTACTCCCGCTACCAGCTGCGCCTCGCCGCCCGCGCCCGCGAACTCATGGACTCCGGCACCCCGCTGGACGCGGCGTGCCGGATCATCGTCCTCGAAGACCAACTCGCCGAAGCCCGCGAACTCAACGCCAAGCTCACCGAGAAAGACTGACCGCACCGGCACGCCCGCCGGCAGGGGAATTCGCCGGCCCTGCGGCCGATCACCGCAGGACCAGGCACCGGCGCGCCGGTCTAGTTCGGCCCGCACGGTTTTCCCGCCGTCGCGGTAGTCCCCCACCGGGTCGCGAGCTGCGCGACCAGCAGCAGCCCGCGCCCGCCCAGGTGGCCGTACCGGCGGATCCGCGCCGGGCCGAGCGAGGCGTCGTCCACCTCGATACGAAACTCACCGCGGCCGTCACCGTCAGACGGCAGATACGCGGCGCGCGGGCGTGGCGGCATTGAACCGGTCGTCGAGACCTCTCGCCGGCTGAGGCCACCATCGTTTGATGGTGGCCTCAACTGTGGAAGCGTCACGTCTCCGCGGTCTGTGAATCTGCTGGGAAAGGTCGGCGCAGGTGTCGATTTCGCCGGTGGCTCTTGGTGGGTGAACGGGCCGAAGAAGAGTGGTCCCAGGTGGGTCGGCTGCCCTCTCGATCACCCTCGGGCTACTACACTGCCCAGATTTCTCGCACCGGAGGGGGCACCGATGCCGGCTTTCCCGATTCGGTCCAGGTACACGACGGTATGCGAGCCGGTCACCGTTACTTCGTCATCATTCGGAATTCGCCACACGAAGGACACCGAACTGTTTCCCAGCCCGTCCATTTCCGGGCCGCGACCTGCCGGCCCGTCGTGACGACGCCGCATCCACCATGTCGAACATCAGCGGGCTGCCAGATCGAGCGGACCGTGCGGGCGGGGTCGATGGCAATTCCGCCGACGCGCCCGCGATCGGGTCACAGGAATTCGGCGAGCACCTGGTTGAACCGCTCGGGCTCCTCGGAGAACGGTGCGTGACCACTGTCCGCGAAGCGCGTAACGGTCGCGTCGGGCAGTTGCGCGGCGATCCACTCGTCGAGCGGGCCGGGGAAGATCTTGCTCTGGGCACCGTACATCAGCAGGGCCGGCACCGCGACCTCCGGCAGGACCGCTCGAAGGTCGGCGAAGGCCATGTCATACCAGATGGCACAGGCGGCAGCCGTGGACATCTTCATTGTTTCCGCGTAGATCGCGTCGATCACGTCCTCGGGCGGCGTCTGCGCGAAACACGCCGCGATGAACGGCTTGATCACCAGCGGGCGAGCATGCCGGACGGTTTGGACGAACAGCGCCAGATCATTGTCCGAATAGCCACCCTGCCACGGGAATTGCCAGTCCGGACCGTCCAGAAAACGCGGCGACCGGGCCGCGATAGCAACCAACCGGGACGGATGAAGGACCGTTTGCTGAGGTGTCCACACGCCGAATGCCGGGCCGAGGGCTTTCAGCGGCGCTGTGGCGGGGTTGCCGGCGGTGGTGCGGGCGCCGGCGGGTCGCTGTGAGGTGGCGCGGCGTCTGGTTCTGATCGGTGTGGCTGCTGCCGCGGCCCCGCAGGCATGTCCGGGGCGCGGCGCTACAGGAGGTCGTTTATCGGTCGTCGGCCTGGGTACCGCGGGCGGAACCGAAGGAGGTTGCCATGCGAGCGATGGTCTATCGCGGCCCGTACAAGATACGGGTGGAGGAAAAGGACATCCCGCCGATCGAGCACCCGAACGACGCGATCGTGCGCGTCCAGCGGGCCGCGATCTGCGGGTCCGACCTGCACCTTTACCATGGGATGATGCCCGACACCCGCGTGGGCACGACCTTTGGTCACGAGCTCATCGGTGTGGTCGAGCAGGTCGGTGGGTCGGTGCGCCACCTGGTGCCCGGTGATCGGGTGATGGTGCCGTTCAACATCTACTGCGGGTCGTGCTGGTTCTGTGCCCGCGGGTTGTACTCCAACTGCCATAACGTCAATCCCAACGCCACGGCCGTCGGCGGAATCTACGGCTACTCCCATACCTGCGGCGGCTACGACGGCGGGCAGGCGGAGTACGTACGGGTACCTTTCGCCGACGTCGGTCCGGCCAAGATCCCCGACTGGCTCGACGACGAAGACGCGTTGTTGTGCACCGACGCGCTGGCCACCGGCTACTTCGGTGCACAACTGGGTGACATCGTCGAGGGCGATGTCGTGGTGGTGTTCGGTGCCGGGCCGGTGGGCCTGTTCGCGGCACAATCGGCGTGGCTGATGGGCGCGGGCCGGGTCATCGTGGTCGACCACCTGGAATACCGCTTGGAGAAGGCGCGCGAGATGGCGCACGCGGAAACGCTGAACCTGGCCGAGTACGACGATGTCGTGGTGGAGATGAAACGCACCACCGGCCACCTCGGTGCCGACGTGGCGATCGACGCGGTCGGCGCCGAAGCCGACGGCAATCTGCTCATGCACGTCACCGCGGCCAAAATGAAGATGCAGGGCGGCTCACCCGTCGCGCTGAACTGGGCCATCGACTCGGTGCGTAAAGGCGGCACCATTTCGGTGGTGGGAGCCTATGGGCCGATCTTCAGCGCGGTCAAGTTCGGCGACGCCATGAACAAAGGCCTCACCATCAACACCAACCAGTGCCCGGTGAAGCGTCAGTGGCCGCGACTGTTCTCCCACATCCACGACGGCTACCTGAAGCCCAAAGAGATCATCACGCACCGGATCCCGCTCGAGCACATCGCCGAGGGATATCACATCTTCTCCGCCAAACTCGACGGCTGTATCAAACCGGTCGTCGTGCCGGAACCCGCCTGAAGGAGCATCCCGCATGACCTACACACGCGATCACCCGCCTGTTCCGGACGCCGAGGAACTGCGGGCCCGGATACCCGGCTGGGGGATCGATCTCGATCCCGCGGTCCGCCCTTCGGTACCGAAACTGCGCCCCGAAGAAACGGGTGCGCATTGGGACTTCCCGGAACGCCAACCCGAGAAGCGGCCACGCGAACGGTCGATCGAGCATGCCTTCCTCACCCCGGTATTCGGCACCTCGGCGCCGTTGCGCGGGTTGTCCGGCCGGATCCGCCGCCACGCCTACGCGCATTACAGCGAGGCCAGGGCCGCCCACTGGCTGCTGCTGATCCTCGGCGACCGTGTGGATGCCTGGGAGAATCATCTGCGCTCGTTCGCCACGCTCCGCCCGGACAACCCGGTCACCGAAACCGGGGTGTCGTCCGAATTCACCGCCGGTGGGCTTCGGTCCCGCCTCCACGAGAAACGGGTCGACCGCGCGCACCAATGGATCGACCCGATCATCATCGCCGGGCCGTGGCTCCTGGCCGGCGCCATCGGGCTGCGAGTCATCCGAGCCATCACCCGGCACAGGTGAGGGAACACGCGCGGTATCCGGCATTACAGCGTCTCCCGCGCTGGCTCCAAGGATCGTTCATCTTTACGCGCGGACTGCTGCCGGTTCACCGGGCTCGCTCGTAATCCGGACCGTCGCAACGTTCGAGCCACCACCATCCGCCAGTGAGCTCCATGGTGGGCCACACGGGAGTGCCGAACCCGTTGTACGGCCCGGGCTCCGGCGTGCCGACGAAGTGCCCGTAACCGTAGGTGTCCTCGAATACCTCGACATAGTCGGCTGCATACCGGATCGGCGCTCCGTTGCTGTAGCCGAGGTTCGCGATCCGGCAGTTCGGTGCGATAACGCACAGATGACTCGGTAGCTCGACACCGTAGAGGTCACCTTCGCCGTGCTCGGGCACCTCCACCGCGACCGCTGCCGCGAACGCCGGGTACTCCAGCCAGAACCGTGCCCACCCACTGGCCTTCGTATCGACGAACAAGAACAACGACCCGCCGACACTCACGACCACCAGCACGGCAGCGGCAATCGCCAATCCCCGGGAGCCGCCGCGAGCGACTGCACCCACCGATATCCCGGACACGATGGCCAGGATCAGATAACCGAACGCGAACAGCGGCAGGTACAGCACCCAGATCCAGTGCAGGAAGAATTCGGCGTGCAGCGTCAGCACGATCGAGATCACGGCGGATACGGCAGACGCTCCCAGGGCCACAAGCGGATGGGCCTTTTCGCACGGCATCCCGGAAATCCAACCGGACCATACGCGGAATACGAACGGGGCATGTGCAGACTCCGTGGGTCTGCCGACACCGCCCCCTACCTGCCGGCACGCCATGACATTCGCGGCCCGCGAACGGAGTGACGGTCAGGGTGAGGGTGTCGGCGCGGTCGCCGACGTCGATACCGTGTGCAGGCGGGCGTCGAGGGACCAGGCGCCGGCGCCGACGAACAGTAGGAAGACGCTGCCGCACAGCATGGCCAGGTCGGTACGGGATTCGTGGATGAAGTCCCACCACCCGGACCCGCTGCTGAACAGCGGCGCGTCGCTCCACAGGATGGGCAGTTTGGTGATCAGCAGCGCCCCGGCCATGTTCACGATCATCGGAATCACCGCTACCCGGGTGAGCAGTCCGGCAAGGATCAGGGCACCACAGCCGATTTCGAAGACGGCGTCCAGGGGCGCGAAGAAGCCGGGAGCGGGGATACCGGCCTTGTCGAAGCGTCCGGTGCCCAACTGCTCGGGGTAGAGGAATTTCTGGATGCCTTCGCACACGAAGATCACGCCGAGGTAGAAGCGGATCAACACCACCGCCGCGGGCGCGGTGGTCGCGGTCAGGCGAGTGGTCCAGGAGCTGGTGGTGAGCACGAGGGGTCCCTCTCTTTCCGTGCGGTGATGGGCGGTGTCGTAGGACCTCGATGTCGGAGCGTAGGTGAGGAGGCGACGCAGGCCGTGACGACGGCGCCGGGGCGCCCGATCGGCAGACCATCTCGGCGAGATCGCCGCACCGCCGTAGTGATGCGGGCACGACCGACCAGCAGCACGAACACCGAGGCGACCGCTTCAGTCTCGGAACCGGCCCGGTGCAGCTACTGCTGCGGATCGGCATCGCGTTACTGGGCGTTCGCGGCGATCGCACCGCAGTTCCGCACCCCCTTCGGCCACAGCCCTGGTCAGTGGCGCGCCGCCCGCTCCGCAGCCACCCAGCCTTTCCCCACCGGCTCGACGCCGCAGCCCGAGCCGAACGCCACCGAGTAGCCATACCTCCACCTTCGCCCCGGCCGTGCGCGGGCTGTGGATGGACATCGTCCGATCGCGGACACGGCCCGGAACGTGATGGACTTATCCGGGGTCGGTCGGTCGAGCGAGACCTACGTCGGGGAAATACACCCCGGTGGTTCCCCCACCCGTTCAGTTGCGACGGGCACGCTTCCGGGCGAGAGCCACTATCCGTGCCCTCCTCGCGTCACAGCGATCGGATGCGCCGAATGATCGCATAGTGAAATGAGTGTTCTACTATCGAGCACGAGGCGCGTACAGGTGCGCGCGACGAGCAGGAAGGTGCCGCCCCGCGTGCCCGACAAACCAGGACCGAGCGCCGGATCCCAGACACTCAGCCGCGGAATCCGGCTGCTCGAGATCCTCACGGCCGCCGGACGGAACATGAGTATCGATGAGCTCGCGGAAGCGCTCGAGGTGCACCGGTCGGTGGCCTACCGGCTGTTACGCACCCTGGAGGATCACGGCCTCATCGCTCGCGATCCGGGCGGCCGGATCGCACTCGGAGCGGGCCTGGCCGCACTGGCCTCCGGTGTATCCCGCGATCTGCAGCAGGCGGCGCTGCCCGAGCTGCGGGCAGTCGCCAACGAACTCGGCGCGACCTGTCTGCTCGCCGTCCGACTCGACCGCGCCGAAGCGGTTACCTTGACCAGCGCCGCCCCCGAGCAGAGTGTCGCGATCACCTACCGGCCCGGTCATCGCCATCCGCTCTCCCGCGGCGGGCCGGGTAAAGCCATTCTGCTGCAGCTTCCCGAAGACACCTGGCCCACGGAGCTGCGCGATGAACTGGCCTCGAGCCGCACCCGCGGTTTCGCGGTGAGCCATGACGAAGTGGTGCCCTCGCTGTGGTCGGTGGCCGTTCCACTCGCGGTTCCGGGACAGCCGGCCGGATCCCTTGCCGTCGTCCATGTTTCGCTCCCCCGGCCCGAGGCCGAGATCGCCGAGCGCCTGCGGACCGCGGCCGCCGCGGTCGTGCGGGCGCTCGGCGGATAGCCGGACGCCTCAGACCGCACTCATCCGCGGCGTGAACACGCCCTCGAAGAACGCGGCCAGTTCATCGGTCGCCGCGAGGGGCAGCACGTGGGCGACGTACTGGTCGGGGCGGACCACGACGATCGCCCCGTCCCGGGAGATCCCGCGCGCGGTGAAGATATCGTCGGCCGGGTCGGTCGCGTACACCTTCTCGTAGTCGACGACCTGGAACGGGCCGACTTTCGGCAGGAACACCGCCGGCACCCGACTCAGGTCGACGCCGGTGTGATCCTGCTGGTAGATCACCTTCACATCGAACCAGGCGTCGAGATCCGCGCCCTCGGGCGGATGGGCGAGCAGCGGTGAGGCGGGCGCGGTGACCAGCCACTCGGCCAGGTCGGTGGTCCGTGACGGTTCACCCGCCGCCGGTGCGTCGGCGAAAACGTAGACGCGCCAGCGGCCGTCGGCGGTGGCGTGGTGACCGAGATGCTTCGGGTTCGCGTCGCAGACCCGGGTCACCATATTCGACTTGAAACGCTTGCCGACCGGGAAGCCAGTGGCGATCTGCTGGTGCACGGGCTCGGCGACGAGGACGGACGGCGCGTACTGCGTCATGAAACCGGCCGGGAACTCCGCGGTCTTGACGTAGAACTCTTCGAGCTGAGCCGGGTCCGCCATATCTTCGGGCCGGGTCGCCATCAATGTCGACCATTCATGGTCGAAGTCGATGAGGTTCTGCGCGATGACCTGGCGTTCGGCCGAGTAGGTGTCGAGGATGGAGTCGGGTGCCCGGCCGTCGAGCACATGGGCCAGCTTCCACGCGATATTCCAGCCGTCCTGCATGGACACGTTCATCCCCTGTCCGGCCTTGGCCGAATGCGTATGACACGCGTCGCCGGTGATGAATACGCGCGGGGTGCGGGTACCGCAGTCGTCGGGGTGCACATCGTCGAATTTGTCGGTCACCCGATGGCCGACCTCGTACACGCTGCGCCACGCGACATGTTTGACGGTCAGCGAGTACGGGTGCAGGATCTTGTTCGCACGCGCCTCGACCTCCTCCTGAGTGGTCTGCCGTACCTTGCCGTTGTCGCCTTCGGCGACCTCACCGAGATCGACGTACATCCGGAACAGGTGATTGCCCTCGCGCGGGATGTGCAGAATGCTGCCGCCGTCGTGGGATTGGATGGCGCATTTCAGGCGGATATCGGGGAAATCGGTGTCGGCGAGCACATCCATCACACCCCAGGCGTGGTTGGCCTGGTCGCCCAGAAATCGGCGGTCGATGGATTCGCGGACCCGGCTATGCGCGCCGTCGCAACCGATAACGTACTTGGCCTTGACGACGCGGTCCTCGCCCACCCGATCGCCGGCCGTGGACCGAAGCGTCACAGTGACGGGATAGTCCCCATGCTCGGCTACCTCGAGACCGACGAATTCATACCCGTAATCCGGGACGAGCCGGGTCGGCGAATTCCGCGCGACCTCGGCGAAATAGTCCAGCACACGAGCCTGGTTCACGATCAGGTGCGGGAATTCGCTGATTCCGGCCGCGTCGTCGGGGGTCCGCGCGGCGCGAATGATCTCGGCGGGATTCTGCGGATCCGGCTTCCAGAACGCCATCTCGGTGATCCGGTACGCCTCTGCCGTGATGGCCTCGGCGAAACCGAACGCCTGGAATGTTTCCACGCTGCGCGCCTGAATGCCATCGGCCTGGCCGACCTCGAGCCGGCCGGGTCGCTTTTCGACGAGACGGGTGGTGATCGCCGGGAACTGCGCGAGTTGGGCGGCGGCGATCATGCCCGCGGGACCCGAGCCGACGATGAGGACATCCACCTCCTCGGGGAGCTCGGCCGGACGGCCGAGGCCGGTGCCGGCGGGCGGCTGGATACGTGGGTCACCGGATACGTAGCCGTGGTGATGGAACTGCACGGGATCTCCTCACGCCGTTGTGGCGAGTGATCTTTTTCGGTTGTTCGATAATAGAACAACGAATTCGTTAATAGATTTCAGCCATGGTAAGGGGTGTTCCGGCTCTCACACAAGCCGCCGCCCGCCCCAGCTCACTTCCGCCAGGCGTAGATACCGGCCTGCTGTTCGGCCTCGGCGGCCGGACTCAGGTCGATCCCCTTGCGATCCCGCAGGAGCAGCGTGCCGATCAAGCCGAGCACGGTCATGCCGAGCAGGTAGTAGGCGACATTCACCGACGACCCGGTGCTCTGCTGGATCCACTGCGCGATCGTCGGGGCGAACGCACCGCCCAGGATGGAACCGAGCGCGTAGGAGATCGACACTCCGGAGAACCGGACCGAGGCCGGGAACAATTCGGTGTACCAAACCGATTGGGCGCCGTAGGTGAAGCCCAACCCCAGCGTGAGCAGTACCAGACCGGCCCCGAGCAGCACGACCTCACCGGTATTGACCAGCGGAAACAGCGTGAGGACGAAAGCAGCCTGCAGGCACCAGCCGATGATGTAGGTGGCGCGCCGGCCGATGGCGTCGGAAACCCAGCCGGCCGCGAAGGTCGCCACCAGCCAGCTGACCGACGACGCGGTCACCGCCCACAGCACATCCCCGCGGTCGAGTCCGATCGGCCCGGCCGGGTTGGTGGCATAGCCCTGGATGTACCCGCCCGTCGTCATGTATCCGACGGCGCTGTTTCCGGCGAAGACCAACGCCGACAGGAGGACCAGCGGCGTGAAGCGCGCGAACAGTCCGACGATGGGCGCCTTGGTCTGTTCCTTGCGCTCGGCGATTTCGGCGAAGACCGGGCTCTCCTCGACGCGGCGGCGGACCCACGAGCCGACGAGGATGAGCACCACCGAGAACAGGAACGGGATACGCCAGCCCCAGTCGAGGAACGCGTCACCGGGGAACAGCGCGTCCATGGTCGCCATCATGGCGCTGGCCAGTAGCAGACCGATCGGCACACCGATCTGCGGCATCGCGCCGAACAGGCCACGGCGGTGCCGGGGGGCGTGCTCGACGGCCATCAGGACCGCCCCGCCCCATTCGCCACCCGCGGAAACACCCTGCAGGATGCGCAACAGGACCAGCAAGAGCGGCGCCCCGATGCCGATCGCCTCGTAGGTCGGGAGCAGACCGATGAGCGCGCCCAGCCGGCGTGGGCCCGGCTCGGTAGGGCCCGGGACAGGGCCACCCAGACCGCCCCGGCGATGGCTTCGCAGGTGGGAACGGTGCAGGCTGCCACAGGCGCCGGGTCGTTGGGATTGACGATCGACCCTTCGGGGGCGATGACCCGGATCGGGTCGATGGCTCCACTGTTGTAGCGGATGTCCGGATCGATGGCTCCGAACAAGGCCAGATGAGCCGAGGCCACCGTATTGGCGATCGAGCTGTTGATGAATCCCTGAGCCTGCTGATCGCTCGCGCTGAAATCGAAGGTGAGATTTTCGCCGTCGACCTTGATCGTCAATGCGATCCGGTAGGAGCGGCTCTTGTCGATACCGTCGTTGTCCACCAGGCTCTCGGCGCTGTACTCGCCATCCGGGATCTGGGCGATTTCCGCGCGAACCTGGCGTGCGCTGGCCCGTAGCAGCTCATCGGTGGCTTCGCGGATGGTATCGGTGCCGTACTTCTCGAGGAGCGCGTGCAGCCGGCGTTCGCCGATGGCCGTGGCGCCGATCTGGCAGTTCAGGACGCTTTCCACGAGCGAGCGCAGGCGAACGTTGCCGAGGATGAGCTCCCAGGCGTCCTTGCGGAGCGTGCCCCGGTCGATGACCCGGACCGGCGGAATGCGGATGCCTTCTTCCCCGACATCCCGGGCGCCGGGATTGAACCCCACCACACCGCCGCCGCCGACATCGGCGTTGTGTCCCTTGGTCATCGCCCAGAAGACCAGCTCGCCGTTCCAGAAGACCGGCCGGGTGATGGTGATATCGGGTAGGTGGGAACCGCCGTTGAACGGATCGTTGTGGATGAAGACGTCGCCCTCGTGGACATCGTCTCCGAAGAAGTCCGCGACGGCGCGCTGCGCGTAGGGCGTGGCCCCGCCGATGACGGGAATGTAATGGGTTTGGGCCAGCAGCCGGCAGTCCGCGCCGAAGATGGAGGTGGCGAAGTCGCGCGCTTCCACGAAGATCGGTGACCGCGACGTGCGCAGCATGGTCTGGCCGATCTCCCGGGTGATGCCGTCCAGGGCGTTGCCGATCACCGCGACGAGGATGGGATCGAACGTGGTTCGTGGGTGTGTCATCCGAGGTCTTCCTTTCAGTCCGGTCAGTTCGCCGGTTCGATGACGTAGGTTCCCTGCGCATCGACCGTCAGGGTGTAGCCCTCGATGAGGACGACGGTGGTCGTCGGCTGCTCGATGATCGCGGGGCCGACGATCCGGTTGTCACGGCGCAGGCCCAGACCGTCGTAGACATCCACCTGGATCCGTGAGCCCGAGAAGAAGGCTTCCCGGGTGCCCTTGTGCGCGGCGGACGGATCCGGGCCCGCGGACGGGTCTTCGGCGAGGGCGGGTTTGGTGGTGCGACCGAACGCGGTGAGACGCACATTGATCAGCTCGGTGGCTTCGCCCGGCATCGAATAGCCGTTGAGTGTCTCGTGTTCGCGTTCGAAGTCGGCGACCAGCCGCTCGAGTGCCGCGGGCGTGAGGTCCCCGTCGAACTCCAGCGCAACTTCTATCTCGTCGAATTGACCTACGTAGCGCATATCGGCGGCGAAGACCAGATCGATCGCCTCCGGGGCCACGTTCTCCGAGCGCAGCGTGGTGATCGCTTCGTCCCGCATCTCCCGGTACACCGCGCTGACCCGGCCGAGATCCAGGGAGTCCGTATCGGCGACGAAAGTGCGTGCGTACATGTGTTTGAGGTCGGTCAGCAGAGTGCCGACGGCACAGAACACCGGGACTCCCGGGGCACGATGATGCGGCTGATACCCAGTTCCTGGGCGATCGGCACAGCATGAATCGGTCCGGCGCCACCGGCCACGACGAGGGTGAATTCGCGGGGATCGAATCCGCGCTTGACCGACACCGCGTTGACGGCCTCGGCCATGGTGGCGTTGACCACGCGGTAGATGCCTTCGACGGCCTCCGGCACGGACAGACCCAGCGGCCTGGCGACCTTCTCCTCGACGGCCCTGCGGGCGGCTTCGACATCCAAGGTGAAAGCGCCGTCCCCGAAGAGATCCGGGTTCAGATAGCCCATCAGCAGGTCGGCATCGGTGGTGGTGGGGTTCTCGCCACCGCGGCCGTAGCAGGCAGGGCCGGGGGTGGCCGTGGCACTCTGCGGGCCGACGCGGAGGATACCGCCGGAGTCCACCCATACCAGCGAGCCGCCGCCGGCACCCACGGTATGGATATCGAGCATCGGCAGGGCTACCCGATATCCGCCGATTTCACTGTCGCTGGTGAGCAGCGGCGCACCGCCACGGACCAGCGCCACATCGAAACTGGTGCCGCCCATGTCCACGGTGATGACATCCTCCGAGCCGTGGCGCCGTGCGTATTGCAGGGCCGCCTCCGGCGCGGCCGCCGGACCCGACATCAGCGCGTTGACGGCCATCTCGCTGGCGATCTCGGGCGACATCACCCCGCCGTTGGACTGGACGATCAGCAGGGTGCCGCCGAATCCACGGTCGGCCAGCTGCCGTTTGATATTGGCCAGGTAATTCTGCAGTTTGGGACCTACGAAGGCATTCAGCGCCGTGGTGCTGTGGCGTTCATAGGCGCGAATCTGCGGCAGCACCTCGTGTGACATCGTGACGAAGACCCCGGGCAGCTCATCGCGCAGGATTTCCGCGGTGCGCTGTTCATGGGACGGGTCCAGGAACGACCACAGATAGGAGATCGCGACGGCCTCGACCTCCTGCTCCCGGAACAGCAGTGCCGCCGCCTTGACGTCTTCCTCGTGCAGCGCCACCAGCTCATTGCCCGAGACATCGATACGTTCGCGCACGGTGGCGACGAGGTCCCGTGGCACCAACGGGGCAGGTGGTGCGTATTTGGAGTCGTTCTGACGGTCTCGGGAGATATTGTCAAATCCTGTGTATCGGTAGGTTTCAGGCGACCTCCGTTCCGGTGGTTTCGGCTGCGTCGGTTGACGACGGCGGGGTGATGTCGGTGGGGCGTTCGAGGAGTTTGCCTTTGTGGAACACCGCGCCGGCGCGGACGAGGGCGACGAGTTCGGGGGCGTTGACCTTGCGCCAGCGGTTCTGGGCGGCCTCGATCAGCTTGTAGGCCATGGCAATTCCCGCAGCCCGTGATCCAGGGCCCTTGGTCACCTTGGTGCGGAGCCGCACCGAAG
>NZ_JBEXLL010000107.1:0-15741 GCF_040609955.1 Nocardia sp. NPDC004568 | reverse complement strand
TGCGAGGCGCTGTCGGCGGGATCCGCGAGCTGGGGATGAGCAGTGGTGCGGGCCGCGCTCGACGGGCCCGGGCCGCGTGCTGTGGGTTCGGGCGCGGGCCGGGACCGGGGCTCGTCAGACGGGACGGCGGTCGAGCAGGATCTCCCGGAAGACCCGCTGCACATACGGGCCGATATCGATCTTCCCCGGCTTGTACCACTCGGCGAAGCCGTTGTAATCGGTGGCGTTGGTATAGCCCAGGTCGGCGACGATATCGCTCCACTTCCCGGATTTCTCGCGCACCGAATCCACGAAGGCCCGGCCGTCGAGCAGCGCCGGATCATCGGCCCGTTTCTCGACGATCGAATCGTTGACCCGGCGGATCGCCGCCCGGGCATCGTCGGAGAACGGCACCACCGAACCGCCGTACTCCTTGATCTTCTTCACCGCACCGGCGGTGACCGGCCAGATCTTGTCCTCGATGGCCGCGGCGAGGAAGACGTCGAGACGATCCCACAGCAGCTGCCGGGCGGCCCGCGGCAGATTCGCCCAGAGGTCGGCGTTGAACACCATGTTCCCGGTCGGTACGGCCAGCCCGGCGCCCGGGTCGATGATCGTGTTCGGCGCGACTTCGACGATTCCGCCGATGGTCGCGGCCGACGGGCTCACCATCGAGCAGTCGATGACGCCGCGTTGCAGCGCTTCGTAGGCCTCGGTGTAGGCGACCGAGGTGGACGTGCCGCCGAGCGCCGAGACCTGTTCGCCGGCGACCGTACTGCCGACCGAGACACTTCTCCCGGCGAAATCGGACAGCCCGGTGCCCGGCTTCGCGCAGAACAGCGCGTTCATCCCCGCGTTGTAGGCCGGCAGCATCAATTCCAGGCCCTTGTCCGCGAACTCCGACACGATCTCGGGCGTCGCGAACGCGACCTCCGCGGGCCAGGCGTTGGACTGCAGGACGCCGGTCACCACGCTTTGATCCGAGAGGACTCCCGCGTCGAGGAGTGCGGCCGAGGCCGGGAACTCCTTGGGCTCGTAGACGGTCAGCACCTGACCCATATCGAGGCGTCCGTCGCTGACGGCATCGTCGATCTCGGTGGATTTCGCGATCGCGTCGGAGTACGCGAGATCGAAGGTGATCTTCCCGCCCGACCAGTCCTCCACCGCCGCCACATACTTCTCGACGAACGAACCGGCGACCGACCCCTTGGCGCCGGGCGACTGGGTGTGCAGCAGGATCGGGTCCATATCGGCCAGCGCCGCCTGATAGTCGGCCTTGGTGGCGCTGTAGGCGACGCTCGTGTCACCACCGCCCGCTCCCCCGGCGCCGGTTTCGGCGCATCCGGCGAGTACCAGCGCACCGGCCGCGACGATTGCGCCGGCGCGGATCACTGCGCCGGTGCGGGTGAAGAATCTGGTCACTGGATCTCCCTTTTGACGAGCCCGACGGCCGGAAAACGAGCTGAGCGAGGTCGGTTCGGTCACACACAACCGTCGCGCGAAAAGTGAGGCGGCTCACTTTGATGATGGTAATCATGCGTCTGAATTAATCGCTTGTCAAGATCTATGCGCATCATTATTAGCGGCAGGTAGTATCGGCGCGTGTCCGACACCTCGGCAGCGACCGCCCCGGCCCCCGCCGCGCGGCGGATCCTCGACTGGGCCGAGAGCGGAGTTCCCGCACTCACCGGCTATCCGGACGGCCCCGCACTCATCCCGCCCGGTGTCGCGGCCACGGTCGCCCGCGAACACACCGCCCGGATCGCGGCGCTCACCGGTGGACGGGTCCGGCTCGACGGCGCCCGCCTGCTCACCGAGCGGGCCGCCTTCACCGGGTCCACCCGCGGCGGCACCCACTCGGCCGGGCGCGCCTGCCGCCTGCTGCCCACCGCCGACGGCTGGGCCGCGGTCAGTTGCGCACGGCCCGACGATCCCGTTCTCCTCGCCGCACTCGTCTGCCGGGACCCGGTCGACGATCCGTGGCCCGGCCTGCGACAGTGGCTCCGCACCCACACCGGGACCGAACTCGCCGAGCGCGCGGAACTGCTCGGCGTGGCCGCGGGACCGATCGCCCCGGTGCCGGGCGAACCACCACAGCCCTCGCGGCCTCGTCCGGTGGACGGTGTGCGCGTGGTCGATTTCAGTGCCCTGTGGGCGGGCCCGCTGTGCGCCCACATCCTCGGGCTCGCGGGTGCGCGCGTGATCAAGGTGGAAACCCCCACCCGCCCCGACGGCGCCCGCCGCGGGGAGCCGGGTTTCTACCAGCTGCTGCACGGCGGCCACGAATCCGTCGTGCTCGACCCCGGTGACTCCGTGCACCGTCACGCGCTGCGCGAACTGGTGGCCTCCGCCGATATCGTGATCGAGGCGTCGCGCCCGCGCGCGCTGGCCGGATTCGGGCTCGACGCACAGGCGTTCGCCGATTCCGGCGGCACCTGGATCTCGATCACGGCGCACGGCCGTGGCTCGAATCGTATCGGCTTCGGCGACGATATCGCCGCGACCGCCGGCCTGGTGGCCCGGGCGCCGGACGGCACACCTCTGTTCGTCGGCGACGCGATCGCCGACCCGTTGACCGGCCTGACCGCGGCGGTACTGGCGATGTCGGCGCCGCCCGACGGCGGTGGTCGTCTGTGGGATATTTCGATGTCCGCGGTGGTGGCCGCGACACTCGATCCCGCGGCCACCGCGACCCTGCCGATCGAGGAGTCACAGATCGTCGCGCCGACCCGCCGCGAGGCCGTCGGTGCCGCCCCGGACAGCGGCCGCGATACCCGCGCGGTGCTCGCCGAACTGGGTGTGCGGCTCGGATGACGGATCTACTGATCCGCGACGCGGAAGTGTCCGGCGGGCCGCGCACCGACGTCCTGGTCCGCCGCGGCACGGTCGCCGCGCTGGGGAAGGATCTGCCCGCGGCCGGCATCCCGGTACTCGACGCCGCGGGCGGCGCCCTGCTGCCGGGCCTGCACGACCACCACCTGCATCTGCACGCGCTCGCGGCGGACGCGGATTCGGTGCGCTGCGGGCCGCCGCGCGTGCGCACCGCCGCCGAGTTGGCCGACGCGCTCGCCGCCGCCCCGGGGGAGGGCTGGATCCGCGGGGTCGGCTATGTCGAAACCGTCGCCGGCCTCCTCGATTCGGCGGCGCTCGATGCCCTGCACAGCACCCGGCCGGTGCGCGTCCAGCACCGCAGCGGCGCGCTGTGGATACTCAACTCGGCCGCCGCGCGCCGGGTCGGCCTCGACTCCGCGAACGAACCGGGTGTGGAACGCGATGCGGCCGGACGGCCGACCGGCCGGATCTGGCGGGCGGACACCTGGCTGCGCTCGCGCCTACCGGATACGGGGCCGCCCGCTCTCACCGCGGTCGGCGCGCGACTGGCGCGCTACGGAATCACCGGGATCACCGACGCCACACCGGACCTGACCGGTGAATCCCTCACCGCGCTCGGCACCGCGGCGACCTCGGGACAGGTGCCCCAGCGGCTCACGCTGCTGGGCGTACCGCTCGGCCGGGTCGGCGCGGCCGGGGTGACGATCGGGCCGTACAAGGTCGTGCTCGCGGACTCGGGCCTGCCCGAGATCGATACGCTCGTCGGCACGGTCCGGCGCGCGCACGAACTGCACCGGCCGGTCGCGGTGCACTGTGTCAGCCGGGAGGCGCTGCTCGTCCTGCTCGCCGCCTTCGACGAGGCCGGCACGATCGCGGGCGACCGGATCGAGCACGGCGCCGTCGTCCCGGCCGAATCTCTCGGCGTCCTGCGGCGTCTCGGCGTCACCGTGGTGACGCAACCGGGGTTCCTGGCCGACCGCGGCGACGACTACCTCCACCGAGTGGACCCGGCCGATCTGCCCGATCTCTACCGGTGCCGCAGTGTGGCCGAGGCCGGCGTGGGCCTGGCCCTGTCCAGTGATGCCCCGTACGGCCCACTCGACCCGTGGCAGGTGGTCGCCGCGGCCGTGACCCGGCGCGCGCCCGGCGGTCGCGTCGTCGGTCCGGGCGAAACTCTGTGTCCGTCGCAGGCACTCGGGCGCTATCTCGCCCCGCTACACGATCCGGGCGGTCCGGCGCGCAGCGTCACCCCCGGCGTCGCGGCCGATCTGGTACTGCTGGATCGGCCGATCGGCCGGCAGCTCGCGGAACCGACAGCGGCGGCGGTCCGCACCACGATCATCGGCGGACGGATCGTGTTCGATCGATAGGCGGTGGGTGGCCCGCGACCGCTCGGGGCACCCACCGGTCAGATTCCGACGAGCTCCGCGAGCAACTCGGTGTGGTGCGCGTGATCACCGAACAGTGGTTCGATGGCCTTCGCCCGCCGGAAGTACAGGTGCGGGTCGGCCTCCCAGGTGAACCCGATGCCGCCGTGGATCTGAATATTTTGTGCCGCACACAGATTCAGGCATTCCGCCGCCTGCGCCTTGGCCATCACCGCGACCCGGTGGAACTCCTCGTTGTCCTCCGCGGCGCACAGCGACGCGTACATCACGGTGGCCTGGGCCGCGTCGATCGCGATCGCCATATCGGCGCATTTGTGTTTGACGGCCTGGAAGGAGCCGATGGGGCGATTGAACTGGACGCGGTGTTTCGCGTAGTCCACGGCCATCGCGAGGACCGCCTCGGCCGCGCCGAGGGCCTCGTTCGCGAGCAGGGTGCGCACCATATCGACGACCCGGCCGATCGCGTCCCGGTCGGCGCCGAGCAACCGGGCCGGGGCCGCGGCGAGCTCGACGGTGGCCACCGTGCGGGTCGGGTCCAGCGATGCCCGCGCCGTGGCTTGCACACCCGGGCCCCGCGCGTCCACGACGTAGAGGGCCACCGCGTCCCCGTCCGGGGTCGCGGCCGGGACCACCAGCAGATCGGCCACGTGTCCGAAGGCGACGTAGTCGAGGCGGCCGGTGAGCGCCGGGGCGCCGGGGCCGCCCGCCGCCCGCACCGGGGCGGCGCCGGGCTCGGTGTCCTGCGCACCACTGAGCGCCAGGGTGCCGATCACCTGGCCGTCGAGCAGACCGGGCAACAGTTCGTGCTGCTGTGCTGTGCTACCCAGTCGGAGGACCGCTTCGATCGCGCCGGTGGTGGTGACCATCGGCACCGGGGTCAGTGCCCGGCCCAGTTCCTGCGCGACCAGCGCGGTTTCGAGGAAACTGAACCCGCCACCGCCGAACCGCTCCGCCACGTGCAGGCCCGGTATTCCCATATTCGAGGCCAGCAATCGCCAGGTCTCGGCGTCATACGCGCCCTGCTCGGCGATCTCGCGCACCCGGGACATCGGGGCGCGCTCGGTCAGGAGCCGGCGCAGCGAGCTCCGGAACTCCTCCTGGTCGGAGTCGTATGCGAAGTACACGTGTTCTTCCGTTCTCGGCGTTCCGCCGCCACGACGGCGGAAGAGGATGGGTCAGGCGCTCTTGCGGCGGCCGATGTCCTGGAAGGGACCGCCGTCCAGACGGGGCTCCCGGGGCAGCCCGAGCAACTGCTCGCCGATGATGTTGCGCTGGATCTGCGAACTGCCGCCGTAGATGGTGGCGGCCCGCGCGTACAGCGCGATATCGGTCCAGCACCGGGACGAGTTGTCGGCGCCGGGGTTCGGAGTCACCAGCATGCCGTCGTTGCCGCCGCCGGTCGGCGTGAGCACTTCGAGCCCGAGGATCTGCATCCCGACCTCGGTGAGGCGCTGGAAGAACTCGCTCCAGATCACTTTCGAGAACGAGCCGTCCACGCCGTGGGAACCGCCGTTGAGCAGTTTCGTCAGCGCGCGATAGCCTCGGAACCGCATGGTCTGCACCCGGGACCAGCACCACGCGAGTTCGGCTCGGATCCGCGGATCGCCGGTGAGACCGCGCTCCCGGGCCAGTTCGATCAGCCGTTCCACTTCGCGCCCGAAGCGCACGGCGTCGGTGGTGGCCCGCACGCCGCGTTCGAATCCGAGCAGGGTGTTGGCGGTGTTCCAGCCGGCGTTCACACCACCGAGCACATGGGAGGCGGGGGTGCGGGCGTCGGTGAAGAACACTTCGCTGAAGGCGACGTAGCCCGCGGCGTTGACGATCGGCCGCACCTCGACACCGGGCTGGTCCATCGGTACCAGCAGAAAGGACAGACCCTTGTGTTTGGCCACGGTCGGATCGGTGCGAGCGATCACGAAGATCCAGTTGGCCCGGTGGCCCTGCGAGGTCCAGGTCTTCTGCCCGTTGATCACCCACTCGTCGCCCTCGAGCACGGCCCGGGTGCGCATACCCGCCAGGTCGGAGCCGGCGTCGGGCTCCGAGTAGCCCTGGCACCACACATGCTCGCCGGACAGCATCCGGGGCAGGAAGTACTGCTTCTGTTCCGCGGTGCCGAGTACGGTCATGGTGTTGCCGAGCAGTTTGATCCCGAGGGTGTCGTTCTCGGTCCCGTCCGGCACACCGAGCCGCATGAGCTCTTCATTCAGCACCACCTGCTCGATACTCGACAGACCGGCGCCACCGAACTCCCGCGGCCACGAGACGGCGAGGAGATCGTTGTCGGCGAGCACTTTCCGCCAGGTCGTCAGGAATTCCTCCTGCTCGGCCGCGGCGAGCGCACCGATACCCTGCCAGTTCTCGGGCAGCTTCGATTCGAGCAGTTCGCGTACACGGGCACGATAGGTCTCCGCCTCGGCGGGATAGGTGATGTCCATGGTTCAGGATTCCTCTGCCGCCGCCGTGGGCAGCTTGCACACGGTCGCCATCAGGGCGGCGACCTCGTCGGGGGTGTAGCCGAGTTCGGTCAGGATCTCGGCCGAATGCTGGCCGAGTTGCGGGCTACCGCCCTTGAACCGGCCGGGGGTCTCGGACAGATGGATGACCATGCCGACCTCACGCGACCAGCCGTATTCGGGATGGTGATGCTCCACCACGCGCTGTGAGTCCAGCGCCCACTCCTCCCAGAGCAGCTCGGGCATGATCGGATGATCCAGCGGGATCTCGGCGGGCACATCGTGCCCGTCCAGCAGCTCGAAGGCGTGCGCGCTCGTCGATTCCGCGAACCGCGCGGTGAGCGCTTTCGCGAGCGCGTCCGCGTGGGCGGCACGGGCACGGGTGCTCGTGAACCGGTCGTCGGCGGCCAGATCCGGCAGGTCGAGCGCGGTAGTGAGCCGGCCGAATGCCGCGTCACCGAATACGGCGAGGGCGATCCAGCCGTCGGCGGTGCGATACAGCCGGTAGAGCGGGGACAGACCCATCTGCTCGGCATCGAGCCGATGGGCGGGTACCGCGGCGCCGTCGAGGGTGGCCGCGTGCTCACTGATGACGAACAGGCTCGAATGCAGTTGCGGGCTCTCGACATACTGTCCCGCGCCCGTGCCGGCCCGGTGGTGCAGCGCCAGCAGGACCGTGACCGCGCCCAGGAATCCGTTGTAGAGGTCTTCGTTGCCGATCACTCGGCGGATCGGGGGGTTACCCTCGCCCGCGCCCTCGAAGTTCAGGCCCACCAGCCCGGAGACCAGCGGCGCGAACGATTTCAGCGTCGATTTCGGACCGGCCGAACCGAATCCGGGCAGATACGCATAGACCAGGTCCGGGTTGATCGCGGCCAACTGCTCGTACCCCAGACCGATCTTCTCCGCCTTACCGGGACGGTAGTTCTGCATGACCACGTCGGCCTCGGCGACCAGCCGATGCGCGATCTCCTGCCCTTCGGGGGTCCGCAGATCCAGCGCGATGGTGCGCTTTCCACGGTTGGCACCTTCGAAGAGGTCACCCAGTGGGCGCATCTGATCGCCGGCCAGGGGTTCCACCTTGATGACCTCGGCCCCGAGATCCGACAGCAGCCGGGAACCGAACCCGGTCGCGAAGTAGGAGCTGAAATCCAGGATCCGCACGCCTTCCAGGGGCGCGCTCACCCGGGTAGCGGCCCGGACGGGCGCCCATCGCGGTGAACGGGTGACCTCCCCGAGACGCGCATTGTGCGCCCCGACGCGAGGCGCCGGCGCAGGGGCGTCGGGCACCGATTTCTCGAACCGGATCACCGGGCCGATCTGGCGGAGGGTGCCGTGCTGCTCGTCGGGCACATCGATCGCGACCCCGGCGAACCGCACCTGGTCGTCGGCGAAGGTTTCCTCGGGATGCAGGACCGGCAGCGCGGCGATATCGGCGGCGTGGAACAGCTCGAGCCATTCGTCACGGGGGGGGCCCGGAAGGCCTCCGGTACCTTGTTGCGCGCGATATCGAGCTCCACCTCGTTCAGCGGCACCGCCATCTCCGGTCCGGAGATCGTCTGCGTCTGTTCGCCGAAACCGAGCAGATCCATCATCCGCTTGTACGAGCCGGGCCCGCCGGTGTGCGGAATCAGCCATTTCCCGTCGGCGCACCGGAAGGGATCGGTGATCAACCGCTTGGAGCCGAATCCCTTCTGGTTGCCGCTGCGGGCGAGATAGGAGATGTCCCGCTCGTTCCACCACCAGTTCATCGAGGAGATCGCCAGCATGCCGTCGAGCAGTGAGGTGTCGACCTTCTGCCCGGTGCCGTTCAGCTTCCGGGCGCGCAGCGCCGCGAGAATGCCGATGGTGGTGAGGAACGCGGTGCCGTAGGAGACCGTCGGATGCCCCATGAAGACAGGGCCGTCGCGGTGTCCCTGCTGTTCGGCCATCTGGCCGAGGCGGGCGTTGAGCAGTGCTTCGTAACCGGGCCGGGAGGCGAGCGGCCCGTCGTTGCCGTACCCGGTGACCGAGCAGTAGACGAGTTCCGGGAACTTCTCGTGCCAGTGCTCGTAGCCGATACCGAGGGCATCGGCCCGGCCGGTACCGAAGGATTCGACGAAGACGTCCGCGCCGGACACCAGTTGTTCGGCGATCGCCCGCCCCGCCGCGGTGCGCAGATCGGCTTCGACGCTCCACTTCCCTCGATCGGTCGTTGCCCGCAGGATCGAATCGGCGTCCGGCGGTCCGCCGGGGCGTTCGAGTTTGACGACGCGGGCGCCGTAGTCGGCGAGCATCATCGTCGAGATGGCCGCCGGCATACCCCAGCTCGCATCGATCACAACGAGTCCGTCGAGGGGACCAGCCATGGGAGGCTCCTTCTTCTACACACGTGCGTGTCGGGCAGCACCCATCGGGCACAGTCCGGCAGCGAGAATTTCGGGGGCCGTCCTAGTCGGACGACGGCAGCGGTTTGGCGGTGAGCAGTTCCATCGGAGCTCCGTGGCAGGTGAAACGACCCTCGCCCTTCTTCACGCAGATCACCTGGGTCTGGCAGGTGCCACAGGTGTAGCGCTTACCGGTCTCGTTCATTGATTTCCTCCTCGATGTGTCCGGGGCTGTCAGCGGCCCGCGAAGGTGATCTCGAGGGCGACGCCGCAGCAGGTCAGCGCCGAACCACCGGCGGTGGTGACGATCGCCTCCGAGCCGCATTCGTTGCAGCGCAACCGGCTTCCGTTGGTGGCCTGGGTGCCGAGGGTTGTATCGGACATATCCGCTCCTTCGTCGGGGACCGCACTGGCCGGCGCGGGACTCACGACGTCCGGCGCGGGTGCACAACGTTACTCAGTTCACCATAATGATAGTCATAGATTATGGCAAGGGTGACTCCACCACGCCCGCGGGCGCGGGATCACATCAATCGGCCACCGGTCACTTCGAGGACGGTGCCGGTCATATAACTCGACAGATCACTGGCGAGGAACAACACGACCGAGGCGACCTCTCCCGGCTCCCCCGCACGACCCAGCGGAATCTCGGCCATCTTCTGCTCCCAGATCCGCTCGGGCATGGCCGTGGTCATCGGCGTCCGGATGAGACCCGGCTGCACCGCGTTCACCCGCACATTCCTGAAGGCGACCTCTTTGGCGGCCGCCTTGGTGAGACCCACGATCCCCGCCTTGGCCGCCGAATAGTTGGTCTGCCCGACGAGCCCGACCTTCCCCGACAGCGAGGAGATGTTCACGATCGATCCCGCCCCGTGCTCGCGCATCCGATTCGCGGCCACCCGGGTGCCGTTCCACGCACCCTTGAGGTGCACGGCGATGATGTCGTCGAAGTCCTGCTCGCTCATCTTCCGCATCGTCGCGTCCCGCGTCATACCCGCGTTGTTGACGAACACCCCGAGCGGGCCGAAAGCCTCCTCGGCGGTATCGACCACGGCCGCCACGGCGGCGCCGTCGCGCACATCGCAGTGGGCGAACCGGGCGTTATCCGAACCGCCGAGTGCGGTCACCGCCTGCGCGCCGGCCTCGTCGTTGATATCGGCGATCACGACCTTGGCACCCTCGCGTACGAATCCCCGCGCGATCTCCAGGCCGATTCCCTGTGCGGCCCCCGTCACGACGGCGACCTTGTCTTCCAGCAGTCCCACTGCCGCTCCCATCCATGTCTTCGAGGAATCCGGTGCCGTGCTACTGCACGACTCCGGCCGATCGCAGCTCCGCGATCCGTCCCTCCCCGAAACCGATCCCGGCCAGTACCGTGTCGGTCTGCTCCCCCAGCGCCGGCACCGCACCCATCCGCAACTCCACATCGCGGAAGATCATGGGCGGCAGCACCGCGCGGATCGGCCCCGCCTCGGTCCCCACCTCGCGCCACCGGTCCCGGGCCGCCAGCTGGGGATGAGCGATCACGCTCTTCATATCCCCGAGTTGCGCCGCGGGGATCCCGGCCTTCGCGAGCCGGTCGTCGAGATCGGCGGTATCGAAGCCCCGGGTGAGCGCGCCGACGAGTTCGTCGACCTCGGCCCGATTCCGCACGCGTTCGATATTCGTCGCGAAGCGGGGCTCATCGGCGAGTTCGGGCCGATCGAACACCTCGGTCACCAGCGTGCGCCAGCCCCGGTCGTTCTGCACTCCGATGAGGATCTGCCCGTCCCGGGTGGGGTAGGCGTCGTACGGCGCGATCGAGGCGTGCGACAACCCCATCCGCCGGATCTGCACATCCTGGTACATCTGCATATAGATGGAATGCCCGAGCCACTCCACGGTCGCGTCGAACATCGCGACATCGATGGTCGCGCCCGCACCGGTCCGTTCCCGGCGGAACAGCGCCGCCTGGATCGCGGACAGCGCGTACATCCCGGCGGCGATATCAGAGGTGGGGATCCCGGTTTTGGTGGCCGTCTCCGGCGTACCGGTGATCGAGACCAGTCCGGTCTCGGCCTGGACCAACATATCGTAGGCCTTGCGGTCCACGAACGGCCCCGACGTCCCGTACCCCGACATATTGACCACGACCAGCTCGGGGTGATCGGCGCGCAACTCCTCCGCGCCCAACCCCAGCCGTTCGGCGGCGCCGGGCGCCGAATTCTGCACGAACACATCCGCTCCGGCGATCAGCGCCCGCACCGCGGCGAGGCCCGCGTCGGCCTTGAGGTCGACGCACAGCGATTCCTTGCCGCGGTTGAGCCAGACGAAATGCGAGGCCAGGCCGTGGACGGCCGTATCGTAGTGCCGGGCGAAATCGCCCTCCCCGATCCGCTCGACCTTGATCACCCGGGCCCCGAGATCGGCGAGATGCCGGGTCGCGATGGGTGCGGCCACGGCCTGCTCGAGGCTGACCACGGTGATTCCCGCGAGCGGCAGGCCGGCGTCGTGCCCCGGTTCCGGTGTCATCTCAGCGACCTCCGCCCGTCTGCCGCTGCGCGGCCTTCACCAGACCGCCACCGATGATCAGACGCTGGATCTCACTGGTTCCCTCGTACAGCCGCAGCAGCCGCACATCGCGGTAGAGCCGCTCCACGGTGACCTCCCGCATATATCCGGTGCCCCCGTGGATCTGCACCGCCAGATCGGCCGCGCGACCGACCATCTCGGTGCAGTACAGCTTGGCCGCGGACGGGCCGATCCGCCGGTCGGCGCCGGAGACATAACGCGCCGCGACCTCACGGACCATCGCCCGCCCCGCCATGACGCCGGTGGCGATATCGGCGAGCATGGCCTGCACCAGCTGGAATTCACCGATCGGGGTGCCGCCCTGGGTGGCGGTGGCCGCGTAGGCGACGGATTCGTCGAGCGCGCGCTGAGCGCTGCCCACGGCGAGCGCGGCGATATGGACCCGGCCGCGGGCCAGCGATGTCATCGCGGCCCGGTAGCCCACATCCTCACTGCCGCCTACGAGCGCCGAATGCGGAACGCGGACATCGGTGAACCGGATATCGGCCGTCCAGGCGCCCTCCTGTCCCATCTTCCGGTCCTTGGGCGCGACCTCGATACCCGGCGTATCGGCCGGGACGAGGAACACCGCGATACCGGTGCCGTTCTCGTCGGCGGGCCGGGTGCGGGCGAAGACGACGAACAGATCGGCCAGCGGGGCATTGGTGATGAAACGTTTCTCCCCGTCGATCACCCAGTCGTCACCGTTGCGGACCGCCCTGGCGCGTAAGCCGGACGGGTTGGAGCCGGCACCGGGTTCGGTCAACGCGAACGAGGCCACCACGGCACCGGAGGCGATATCCTCGAGCCATCGCGCCTTCTGCTCCTCGGTCCCGAAGCCCACCAGCACCTGCCCGGCGATACCGTTGTTGGTGCCGAACATCGACCGCAGGGCCAGCGAGGTGTAACCGAATTCCATTGCCAGTTCGACATCCTGGGTCAGGTCCAGTCCCAGGCCGCCCCACTCCTGTGGGATCGCGTAGCCGAACAGGCCCATCGCCGCGGCATCGCGGCGGATATCGTCGGGAATGCTGTCGGTATCCGCGATCTCCTGCTCACGTGGCATCACTTCCTTGCGGATGAACTCACGCGTCTGCGCCAGGATGTCAGCGAAATCTTCCGGACCGACTGCCGAAATAGTGGCCATGAGGGCAGTATCCCGTCCGCCAATGATGCATGTCAATACTATGGTGTGATTTATTATCATTAATTATGCCCGTGCCTGATCAGCGGCCCTATGGACCGGAGGAATTCCAGATGACCCGACCGACCCCCACACCGCATCCCTTGGCCGGAGTGCGCGTCGTCGAGATCTCGAGCTTCGTCGCCTCTCCGCTGTGCGGCCTGACCCTGGCCCAGCTGGGCGCCGAGGTCATCCGGATCGATCCACTCGGCGGCGCCGCCGATATCGACCGGTGGCCGCTCACCGAGACCGGCGAATCGATCTACTGGACCGGCCTCAATCGCGGGAAACGGTCCGTGGCATTGGATCTGCGCAGCCCCGCCGGACAGGAGATCGTCCGGCGTCTGGTGACCGCGCCCGGCCAGGGCGGCGGCATCCTGGTGACCAACGCGGGCGGCCGGCACTGGATGAGCCACGACACGCTGTCCGCCCACCGCGCCGATATCATCACCCTGGAATTGCTGGGTCGTCACGACGGTAAGCCGGCCGTGGACTACACCGTCAACGCCGCCCTGGGATTTCCGCAGATCACCGGCCCACTCGAGCACGCCGGTGTGGTCAATCACGTACTCCCCGCCTGGGATGTCGCCGCGGGATTGCACGCCGCGCTCGCGGTGACCGCGGCCGTACACCGCCGTGCCGTCACCGGAGCGGGCGCCCGGATCGTGCTCCCGCTCGAAGATGTCGCGCTAGCGACCGCCGGAGCGCTCGGCTATCTCACCGAAGTACAGGTCAACGGACACGACCGGGCCGGTACCGGAAACTCCGTGTACGGCACCTACGGCACCGATTTCACTACCGCCGACGGCGCGCGCTTCATGGTCGTCGCATTGACCACGCGGCATTTCCGTGACCTGACGGCCGTCACCGGGACCGAGCAACCCGTCGCCGCACTGGAATCCGCCCTGGACGCCGATTTCGGACGGGAGAGCGACCGCTACGAGCACCGTGCCGTGCTCACCGCGCTGTTCGCCCGCTGGTTCCGCGCACACGACGCCCACGAGGTCGGCGCGGCCCTGGCCGCGACCTCGGTACTACACGCGCGGTACCGCACCTTCGAGCAGACGGTCCGGTCCGGTGATCTGCAGGCCAATCCCCTCTTCTCCCCGCTGACCCAGCCGCGGATCGGCGAGTACCTCGCCGCCGCCGAACCCGCCTCCTTCGACGGAACCCATCTGCGCACCGGCCCGGCCGCCGCACTCGGCGCGGACGGCCGGACCGTACTGCGTGAGGTGCTCGCCATGGACGACGCCGAGATCACCGCTCTCGGGGAGGCGGGGGTCCTGGGCGGCTGACGGATCCCGGACGGCGAACGGCCGGAGAGGGATATCCTCTCCGGCCGTTCCGCTCGGTGCGTCCCGGCTCAGCCGGCGCTGGACCGGTCCGGCAGGAATGTCGCGATCTCCGGGAAGAAGATCAGGATCAGCACCGCCACGATCGCCATCGGCAGGAACCACAAAGAGGCGACGAAAACATCCTTCAGCGGGATACTGCGGCCCAGATTGACCTCCGGGTCCTTGGCGATGGAATGGATGACCATGGCCAGGACGCCGACCGGCGGCGAGAGGATGGCCAGTTCCCCCATGAACACCGTGAAGGCGCCGAACCACAGCAGCGAGATATCCAGGGCCTGCAGCGTCGGGATGAGGATCGGAATGGTCAGCACCATCATCGGCAGCGGTTCCATGAACGCGCCGAGCAGCAGGTAGACCACCACCATCAGCAGCAGGAACTCCACCCGGCCGAGATCCATCCCGGCGATCAGGTCGGCGAACCCGTTGCTGATACCGCTGAGTGTCATCATGCGCGAGAGCGCCTCGACACCGACGAGCAGCAGGAACACCGCGCCCACTGTGGACACCGTGCCGACGGCGCCGTCGGCGAGCGCGCGGAATGCCCCACCGGTCCCGCGCTTCCACAGCAGCACCACACCCACCGAGCACAGCGCCGCCGCGGCACCGGCCTCGGTCGCGGTGAAGATGCCCGACAGCATGCCGCCCACGATCACCAGCATCAGCACCGGCACCGGCCAGGCCTGCGCGAGACTGACGAACTTCTGCTTCCAGGAGACTCGCTCGGTACCCCGGCCGCGGTTCGGACCGGCCAGATCTCTGCCGAAGACGGCGAACCCGACGATCGCGAGGCTGAAGAGAACCGCCACCAGGATGCCCGGGCCGATGCCGGCCAGCAGCTGTTTACCCACCGGCACCTCCGCGATACCGGCGTAGAGCACGAGCAGGATGCTGGGCGGTATGAGCTGTCCCGGCAGGCCGGCCACGATGACCGCGCCGACCGCCAAGCGGCGGTCGTAGCCGGCCTTCAGCATCTCCGGGATACCGATTCGACCGAGGGCGTAGGCGGTGCCGGTGGTCGAACCACTGACCGTGGCCAGTCCCGCTCCGGCGACATTGGTGCCCACCGCCAGCCCGCCGGGCAGCCAGCCGAGCCAGTGCCGGGCCACCGTGTAGAGGTTCGCGGTGAGTCCGGACCGCCACATCAGCAGTCCCATGAGCACGAACATCGGCACGACGCTGAGTGTCCAGCTCGCGACCTGGTCGTAGGGCAGCGAGGACAACGCGCTCACCACCGTCTTCTCCCCACGCAGCGCGTAGAGCCCCGCGAAGGACGGGATGATCATGGTCATGGCGACCGGCACGCGCAACAGCAGCAGTGCCAGCATCATCACCAGCGCGGCACAGCCGACCGCCTGCGGTTTCAGCGGCATGAAGACGGCCGCGGCCGAGCCGGCGAGCACGACGACGAGCGCACCGAAGACGGTCCACGATCGGAGGGTGTGCCGACGGCCCGGACCCACGGGCGGCGGGTCGATCGGATGGCCGCCCGCTTCGGCGGGGGCGGTGGTGGTGGTCATTTCTTCTCCGAATCCACTGTCGTGCCGGGCGGGGGGGGGGGCGCGGGGCCCCGCGCGGGGGGCGGGGGGGGGAAGGCACCGGGGAGAAAAAAAAAAAAAAAAAAAAAGAAAAAATCGA
>NZ_JBEXLL010000106.1:0-16128 GCF_040609955.1 Nocardia sp. NPDC004568 | reverse complement strand
CGCCTCGAGACTTGCGCTTCGCGCGGCGCTTTCGAGGCCGAAACGGCGAGACGGGCCTCAACCCTTTGGGGTGTCTCGTAAGACTCGACACATACGGGTTGCGTCGGCATTGGGGGGCCGGGTCTGTACGTGGACTTGCACCTGATGGGGTCGCTGTCGGGGTTCTCGCCGGAGGGCTCTCGTGGCCGGGGTGGCGGTCAGGGGAAGGCGACGATGGTGACCGTCGCGCCGGGTTCGACGTTGGCGTTGGCGGGTGGGTTCTGGGAGACCACGGCCGAGGAATCCAGTGGCGCCAGCTGCCGGACCTGGACCGTCAGCCCGAGGGATTCCAGCGTGTGGCGGGCTTCGGAGACCCTCTTCCCCGTGACCGAGGGCATGGTGACGGCTTCGCAGATCAGCAGGGTGACCGTGGAGCCGGCATCGACGGTGGTGCCGACGGCGGGGTCGGTGCCGATGACCCGGCCGGCTTCGACGAGTTTGTCGTAGACGGGGCGTTCACCGCCGACCGTGAGCCCGAGGTCGGTCAGTTTCTGCCGGGCTTGATCGGGGGTGTCGGCGCGGAGATCCGGTAGTCGGACGGGTTTGGATCCGTTGCTCTTCCAGACCTGCACATGGGCGCCGGCGGGCAGTACCGTGCCGGGCCCGGGATCGATACGGGCCAGTGTGCCCTCGGGTGCGGTGCTGGCGACTTCGCCGGCGTCGACCGGTTGCAGGCCCTGGTCGCGGATCAGCTGCTGGACTTCGTCCCAGTCGGCACCGGGGGATACCGAGGGCACCTGGGGTTTGCCGCTGGAGACCAGGATGTCGACGGTGGAGCCCTTGGTCTCGCGGGCGCCCGGGCCCGGATCGGTACCCACGACACCGCCGACGGGGACGGTATCGGAGGCCTTGTCCCGGGTGCCGGTCTCGAATCCGGCGTCCTGCAACTCGGCGGTGGCGTTCTGGACCGACATGCCGGCGACGGACGGGACGGTGGCATAGCGGCCCATGCCGAGCCACCAGCCGCCGATGCCGACCAGCAGGGTCAGCACGACCACCACGGCGGCCCAGATCATGCCGGTGCGCCGATGGTTGGCCCGGCTCTCCTGATAGGCGCTGTACTGGGTGGGCTGCTGCGGCGGGATATAGGCGGGCGGTGGCGGATCGGTGCGGGGCCGGGCCGTGGTCACCATCCGGGTGGCCTGGGGATCGCCGACGGCGGCCGGTTCGGGGGCGGGCCGGGTGACCGGATGGTGGGCACTGGTGTGTTCGGCCGAGTCCTGAGGGGCGGGGACCCGGTAGGCGGGCAACTCCAGGCGTGCGGCGATGGCCCGCAGTTCGGCGACCATCTCGCCCGCGTCGGCGAACCGGTGGGCGGGTTCCCGGGCGGTGGCCCGGGCGACCAGCCGGTCGAATTCGGGCGGGACCCCGGCGATGAACTCGCTGGGGCTCGGCACGTCGTTCTCCACCCGCTGGTAGGCCACCGACAGCGAATTGTCGCCGGTGAACGGCACCCGGCCGGTGAGCAGCTCGAAGATAAGGATGCCGAACGCGTACACATCGCTGCGGGCGTCGGCGCTGCCGGAGGTGACCTGTTCGGGCGAGAGGTAGGCCGCGGTGCCGAGGATGACGCTGGCCGAGGTGGTGTTGGCCGCGGCCACCGCGCGCACCAGGCCGAAATCGGCGATCTTGACATCGCCGGAATCGGAGATCAGCACGTTCTCCGGTTTCACATCGCGATGCACCAGCCCGGCGGCGTGCGCGACGCCGATCGCGGCCAGTACCGGTTCGGCGACGGCGCGGACCGCGTGCGGCGGCATCGGGCCGCGCTCGCGCAGCAGTTCGCGCAGGGTGCCGCCTTGGACCAGCTCCATGACCAGAAACGGGTATTCGCCGTCCATGCCCTGGTCGTACACCTCGACCAGAGACGGGTGTTTCAGGCCGGCGACGGCGCGGGCTTCGAATTCGAAACGGCTCAGGAACTGGGGGTCGCCGGCGAACTTGGGATCCATCACCTTGATGGCGACCTGGCGGCCCAGCCGGGTGTCCACCCCGCGGAACACCATCGACATCCCACCGCGGGCGATCGGCGCGTCTATCCGGTAGCGCCGGTCCAGTACGGCGCCGATCAATTCTGTTCCGGCTGTCACGAACCTCTCCACTTTCCTACCGTGCTCCACACGGTGGCCGCCCCGCGCGGCTGTTGTCGATGGTATCGGCCGGGCCGTTGCGGGTGTCTCACGGCAGGGAGGCGGGCAGCGTCTACCGTTGTCTCCCGTGAGTGCCTTTCCCTGTAGTACCGATGTCCTGCCCGCCTCGGTACCCCTGCTCGCGTTGCCCGAAGTCGCGAAGAAACTGGGCGTCGTGGTGACCAGGGTGCATCAGATGCTGCGCGACAACCAGTTGCTGGCCGTCCGGCGTGACGGCGTGGTCGGTGTCCCCGAGATCTTCTTCGACGATACGGGCGCGATCCTCAGATTCCTGCCCGGCCTGATCACGGTGATGCGCGACGCGAAATACACCGACGAGGAGATCCTGGAGTGGATCTTCACCGACGACGATACGTTGCCGGGCAAACCGGTGGAGGCGTTGCACGGGCCGCTGGCGCGTGAGGTGCTGCGCCGCGCCGCCGCCGAACCGTTCTGAACCGGCGCACGCGGCCCTCAGCGACCGAGGGCCGCGTGCGCGGCCAGCCGCAGTCTCCGCCGCTGCGGCACGACGGCGCGCTGCGCGAACACGGCGTAGCCGCTGTCCTCGATGCGGTCGAGGATGGCCGCGTAGAGGGCCGTGGCGGTACGGATACCGGGACGCACCCGGGGACTCAGCAACTCGATACCCGGCCGGGCGCAGCGGTACAGGTCGCGGTTGACCGCGATCAGATGCGTCAGCGCCCGGCGTAGGCGGCGATCGGTCCGACCGGTGCGCCGGCAGTCGAGCAGCAGTGCCTCGTCCACTCCGAAGGCCGCCAGCTCGGCGGCCGGCAGATAGATCCGGCCGCGATCGAGATCCTCGCCGATATCGCGTAGGAAATTGGTGAGCTGGAAGGCGTCGCCGAGCGCGGCGGCCGCGGGCTCGGCCTCGGCCGCCGGACCGACCGTGCCCAGTACGGGCAGCAGTTGCAGACCGATGGCGGCGGCCGAGCCGCGCATGTACTCGTGCAGCGCCGCCATGGTGGGGTAGCGGTCGCGGAACAGCGGTGAGCCGGGGATGTCCATACGCATGGAGTCCAGGAAGGTCCAGAAGTGGCGCGGGTCGATCGCGAACCGGGCGACCGTGTCGGTGAGCGCCGGGACGACCCGATCGAACGCCGTGGGGAGCGCCCGATCGGTATGCGGCGCCACCGGCCGGGACCACGCGTCGCGGAGACGATGTTCGACCGCGTCGAGTGCGGTCACGGCCCGCTGTGGGTCGTCGGCCGCGTGTGGATCGTCGACGATATCGTCGACTGTGCGCGCGAAACCGTACAGCGCGTGGACCGCCGGGCGGCGATCGGCCGACAGCAGGCGGGTCGCCAGATAATAGGAACGACCGTGCGCCGCGGCCACCCGGCGGCAGTGCCGGTAGGCATCGCGCAGCGCGGTGGCGTCGGCGGGCGGATCGGCCCGGGGCGGCGCGGCCGTGCCGGGCCGCACAACGCTGCGGCCGTTCACAGACCGCCGGAGACAGCGGGCGCGGGAACCGCTCGGGGCGGCGTACCGCGTAACCGCAGCGGGTCGACGGTGCGCAGCGAGAGGGCGGCGACCACGGAGGCGAATGTCGCGGCCGCGACATGCCAGAAGTTGTACAGCCCGATCGAACCGTCGGGCTGGAACACCAGCATCAACCAGGTACAGACACCGACCAGTGTCATGAGCGTGGTGGTGGACAGTGCGAAACCGGCGGCCAGCGCCAGCGGCCACGAGTAGTACCAGGGCAGCGCGGCCGGTGAGAGGATGACGATGGCGACGAAGGCGATCAGGATGCCCAGAACCGCGTCGCGTTCGGTGAGTTTGAATCGCCACCAGGTCCACACCAGCAGCACCACCAGCGCCAGCATGCACAGCATGCGGGTCACCTCGAGGGTCGAGTCCAGCCCGAAGGGCGTGATCCAGGTGACGGCGTGCGCCATGACGGTGGGCAGCGACAACCAGTTGATGATCTTGCGCGACCCCGACAGCGCGGTGAGCCAGCCGATCCCGACGCCGGCGATCGCCGACGCCGCCACGAACACCGCCGCGAACACCGCGAGACCGAGACCCGCGATCTTGGCGAACATCTTCCAGTGGTGGGCCAGGAACTCCCGGCTGCTGGTGGCCAGTTCCGCGCGCTGACCGTCCGCGGCGCGGCGCTCGCGTTCGTGCAGCATCCAGATCCACACCAGGAAGGGCAGCGCGACGCCCGCGGTCGCCTTGATCGCGACCCCGATGGCCACCACCACGATGCCGGCCACATGATGGCGTTCCAGCACCAGCGCGATCCCCGCGCACATCAGGCCGACCATCAGCATCTCGTTGTGCACGCCGCCGATGAGGTGGATGAGTACCAGCGGGTTGAGCACCGCCAGCCACAGGGCGACGGTCGGTCTACCGCCCAGGTGCTTGGTCAGGTACGGCACGGCCCACATCATGAGGACCAGGCCGGGCAGCATCACGAACCGCAGGGCGATCGTGCCGCCGACCACGCTGTCGCCGGTGACGGCGGTGATCGCCCGGGCCATCAGCAGGAACACCGGGCCGTAGGGCGCGGTGGTGGTGGTCCAGACCGTGCTCACATTGTCGAGCAGGATGCCCGGATTGGCGACCGGGCCGACCTGATACGGGTCGAAACCGTCGCGCAGCAACGCGCCCTGGGCCAGATAGGAGTAGGCGTCGCGGCTGAACATGGGGACCGCGAACATGAGCGGCGCGATCCAGATGCCGACGATGGCGCGCAGTTCGTTGAGCCGAACCTCACCGGAGTGACCACCGAATCCCAGCGTGATCCGGCCCAGCCGGACCCAGGCCGCCACCATCATCAGCACCCCGGCCCAGACACAGATCATCGACAGCGCGTAGCCGTGGCCGAACCGCAACCAGGACAGGTGGACCGCCTCGAGCAGCGGATCCCGTTTGCGGACGCCCCCGGCGCCGAAACCGCCGAAGGTGATCATCAGGGCGCCGGCGAATCCGAGCAGGGCCGCGTGGCCCTCCGGGCTGCGCAGGAAATCGCCGCAGACGCGCACCCGGCCCCAGAAGCCGGGTGCGAGATGGGTACCCGCGCTCACCCGCGCGGGCGGCGGCCCGGCGACGGCCGGATCGGTGTCGGGGACCGGAACGGTGCTGGTGGTGGTGTGCATATGGGGGGCTGGCATCTGGTGTCGGTCCCCCCTGGATGGTCGGCGGTCGCAACCGCGGGTGAATAGGTCGGCGCTCAGTTTACGGCTTCCGTCGCGGAAGGCGGCCGGACGGTGGCAGGGGCGCGCGTCCGGACCCCGCGATTCTCGCCCACAACGCGTTGTGCCGCGAGTTTTCCCGACAGCAGCGCGGTCGGCACACCGACACCGGGGGTGGTGCCGCATCCGGCCAGGACCACGTTCTCCTTGCCGGGCGCGAGATTCCGGGTGCGGAAGGGCCCGGTCTGGCGGAACAGATGGGCGGCCGAGAACGGAGTTCCCGCGAGCATGCCCTGATCGCGCCATGTCGCGGGCGTGTCGAGCCGGTCGACGGTGAAGTGCTCGGAGATCCCCTGATACCCGCGCCGCTCCAGGACCGCGAGCAGTTCGCGCAGGTAGGAGGGGGCCAGCCGGTCCCAGTCCAGCGGCGCGGAATCCAGGTTCGGACAGGGGGCGAGCAGCGAGAACGGTTCGTATCGGGTCGCGCCGCGGGTGAGGTACAGGCCGGGATCGCTGACAGCGGGCCGGGTGAGCAGCAGCGAGGGATCGCTCATGAGCCGACCACCGCGGCGCGGCGTGATCTCGGCGAAGGTCCGGGTCCAGGCGGCGCCGAAGTCGATGGTGTGATGAGCCTGTACCGGCCACTTCTCGGCAATGCCGGCGGGTACGGTGCCGTGGGCGACGACCGCCGACGGCGAGGCCCGTAACCCGCGCCGGGGACGGACGCCGAAACGGTCCAGCGCACCGAGGTCGGCGGTGAGGACCACCGCGTCGCAGGGCAGGGCCCGGCCGTCGGCCAGCAGGACCCGCCGGGCCCGGTCGGATCCCCGGCCGCGGCGGTAGTCGAGTCCGGTGACCTCGGTGCCGAGTTCCAGGCGGCCGCCGGCCGCGGTGAACGCGCCGGCCAGGGTTTCGGCGACCGCGCGCATTCCGCCCTCGGGGAAGTAGACGCCGAGGGCGGTGTCCATATAGGGGATCGCGCCGTAGACCCCGAGTGCCTGTTCGGGTGCCATCCCCGCGTACAGCGCTTGAAAGGTGAACAGCCGGGCCAGCCGTGGATCGCGCAGCGTCCGGGTGACCCGGGTGCCCAACCGGCCGAAGCCGCCGAGTCGGACCAGCCGGAGCAGGGCCGCGCGTTTGTCCGGGTACCGCACCATATCCAGCGGTGAATCGAAGTTCGTCGCCAGGAATTCGTCGTACTCGGCCCGGAACACGCGACCCAGCCAATCCCGTAACCGGCGATATCGCACGGCTTCCTCCGGCCCGCAGGCGCGCGTCACCTCGGCGCTCATCCGCTCCGGATCGGAGAAGACCCGCATGTCGGATCCGTCCGCGAAACGGGCGTGGTAGGCCGGGGCCAGCGGTCGGATCCGCAGCGGCGGCAGCGCACGCGAGACATCGGAACCCACCGCCGCCAGTGCGTCGTCGAGGAGCCCGGGGAGAGTGAGGACGGTGGCGCCCGAATCGATCTCGTAGTCGGCGAACCGGTATCGCCCGACCCGGCCGCCGACATGATCGGCACGTTCCACCAGGGTCACCGCACACCCGGCGCCGGTCAGATACAGCGCGGCCGACAACCCGGACAGTCCCGCACCGACCACGACCACCTGTTCCACCGGCCCCGGTATCGACTTCACGACGGGCCCTTCCGCTCGTCGCGGCGCGCCGCCGGAGCGGCTTCTCGCCTGTCGCCGCCGGTCACGCCGTGCGCCGGGTGGCCGCCAGGGCCATCTCGCGGAGTCGTGTCTTGGCCTCCGGCGTGGCGGTACTGGCATCGATCGCGTCCAGGCCCTGCTCGGTGAGTGCGCTGATCCTGGCCTCGACCGCGTCGACCGCGCCGAGTTCGATGAGCAGGGCGCGCAATTCACCGACCTGCGCGTCCGACAGGTCGGTACCGATCGCGGTACGCAGGGTATCGCCGGCGGCCGGATCCGTCTCCGCGGCGCGCTGCAGGGCCTCCGCGACCAGCACGGTGCGTTTACCCTCGCGCAGATCGTCACCGGACGGTTTGCCGGTCACGGTGGGATCACCGAAAACACCCAGCAGATCGTCGCGGAGCTGGAAGGCGATCCCGATATCGGTTCCGTAGGTGCGATAGGCCGCGACGAGCCCGGGATCGGCGTCGGCGAGCGCCCCGCCGAGATGCAGCGGCCGTTCCACGGTGTAGGCCGCGGTCTTGTACCGATTGATCCGCAGCGCCGCGGCCACCGATTCGTCGCCGCTGGCCTCACCGTGGACATCGAGCAGTTGGCCACCCAGGACCTCGGTGCGCATCCGCGCCCACACCGGGGCGAAACGCGCCAGCGCCGCCGCGTCCAGGCCCGCGTCGTGCACCATATCGTCGGCCCAGGCCAACGCCAGATCGCCGAGCAGAACGGCCACCGATTCGCCGTAGTGTGCGGAATCCCCGGCCCAGCCGGCCTGCCGATGCCGCTGTTCGAAGTCCACGTGCACGGTCGGGAAGCGGCGCCGGGTGCGGGAGCAGTCGATGATGTCGTCGTGGATCAGCGCGCAGGCCTGGACGAGTTCCAGGGCCGAACAGGCCCGGAGCACGGCCGCCGCCTCGGCGTTCGCGGGATCGCCGCCCGCGCCCAGCCATCCCGTCCAGGCGAATCCCGGCCGGGTGCGTTTGCCGCCGCGCAGGGTGAACGATTCGAGGGCCTCGACACTCTCGGCGAATACCGGGCCCAATTCGGCGACCGGGTCGCGGCGGGTGGTGAAGAACTCGGTCAGCGCCTGCTCTACGGCCGTGGCGAATGCCGTTGTCCCGGGAACGGCCGTGGTGGGGCCCGACCGGGTCGGGATACCGGTACCGGCTGACAGGGTGACCTCCCAGATCGTCGATAGCGTGGGCACGCGGCGACCGGAACAGGTGCCGCGGAGCCACCCACGTGCCCCCGCCGCGCCGGCGGGACCTGATCGCAGAATACGCGCGCGCCCACGGCGCGGATCGGGAGGCGGCGATGGGAGAGGATCGGGACGAGGCACCGGTCGGCTCTAGACTGGGCCGGTGACTTTCGACAACGCGCGGGGACTCCCGACCCCTGGCCGGCCGTCCTCCACGTCACCGGACGTCTCCGCGACGCCTTCGGTCGTGCAGAGCCTGCGCCGGCACGCCGGCGGCGCGGTGCCGTTCTCCGTGGAGTTCTCCCCGCCCCGCGACGAGGCGGGGGAACAGCGGTTGTGGCGTGCGGTGCGCACGTTCGAACGGATGCATCCGGCGTTCGTCTCGATGACCTACGGTGCCGGTGGGAGCACCCGGGAGCGCACGGTGCGGGTCACCGGTGAGCTCGCCCTGCAGACCACCCTGTTGCCGGTCGGCCATCTCACGGCGGTCGGGCACAGCGTCGCCGAGTTGCGGTCGATCGTCGGGGCCTACGCCGATTCCGGGATCAGCAATATCCTCGTGCTGCGCGGCGACCCGCCGGGCGATCCGCTGGGCGAATGGCATAAACACCCGGAGGGGGTGGAGTACGCCGAGGAGCTGGTACGTATCGTGCGTGACCTGGGCGATTTCCATGTGGGGGTCGCCTCCTTCCCGCAGGGCCATCACCGTTCGCTCGACCTCGACCACGACACCGCCCATCTGGCGGCGAAACTGCGTGCGGGCGCGGAGTATTCGATCACCCAGATGTTCTTCGACGTCGACGACTATCTCCGGTTGCGCGATCGCATCGCCGCCCTGGATCCGGTGGAGGGCGCCAAACCGATCATTCCGGAACTGATGCCGATCACCTCGCTGCGGACGGTCGAGCGCGCAGAGCAGTTGTGCGGCCGGCCGTTACCGGAACGGGTGGTCGACCGGCTGCGCCGGGCCGCCGGCGCGGGGCCGGAGGAGGATCGCGCCGCGGTCCGGGCCGCGGGTATCGAGATCGCCACCGAGATGGGGGAGCGGTTGATCGCCGAGGGTGCCCCGTGTCTGCATTTCATCACCCTGAACTTCGCCAAGGCGACCAGCGAAGTACTGGCCAACCTGGGTTACGGCGTCACCGCCGCGCCGATCAGCGCCTGAGCGGCGCCGGGCCGGTGCGCAGAGTTCAGTCGGCCGGGGCGTAGACGTGGACGGCGATCCGGTCGCCCCGACGGACCACCTCGAGCGCGTGGTCGTCGTGGCGCAGGATGAGCCCGGGGGCGCCGTCGACCGGGTCGAGGATCTCGATTCCCGCGATCCGCTCCCCGGCGTGGTCGAGGCGGTCGCCGGGTTTGGCCGCGATGAACACCCGGCCGTCGATGACCCACCAGGTGCCGGGCAGCCCCGGCAGCAGCTCCGGTGATTCGCCGAGTCGATGCCGGGCGACCGGTTCGCCGGCGCTGTGCGGGCTGCGCAGCCGGACCGAGCATCGCTCGAGCCATTGCGTCCAGGTGGTATCGACGCTCGTGTGGCCGACGACGGTCATGGTGCAGCCTCCTCGAAACCCGGGCCGCGAGGCCCTGCCCGCCGGTCGTGCCGGGCGGGTTCATCATCCGGCCGGGTGCCCGGAAGGCACAAGACCAAGAATCACCGAGAATCCAGCTCTTGGCCGGGTGTCAGAGCACGCCCACGCCAGGTCAGCGCGTTGCGGCGGCGCGCGCGTTGTGAGTGTTGCCACAGCAGCAGATAGGCGGCGACCGAGGCGGGGTGGGCGAGAGCGTCGGTGAGGTCGCCGCGATCCGGCCGCCCGCCCGACTCCAGGGCACGGGCCAGCAGCCGGCCGGTCACCGCGGCGAGGTACCCGAGCAGGCCGATCCGGCGCAGCCGGCCGCGGCCCAGGACGGCCACGGCCGGAGGCAGCCAGTACGCCCACACGGCGACGGCGCCCACTGCCAGACCGCCGGCGACCGAACCGCCATAGGCGGACCAGAGCCAGCGGTCGTAGCCGGTCACCAGGTCGCGCGCGCCCCGGTACATCCGGGTACGCGCCAGTCCGCCCGCGGCCGCCACCGCGGTCCGGTCTCCGGCACGGCGCAGGGTCCGGGCGATATCGAGATCCTCGGTGACACTGCCGGCGACGGCCGCGTGACCGCCGATCGCGCGATACCGCGCCGCGTCGAAGACCAGGAACTGGCCACAGGACACGACGGTCGAACCACGGGTACCGCGATCGGCCCGGGTGACCGGCAGCGTGGACGCCCACGACCAGCACAGCAGGGGCTGTACCAGGCGTTCGACCACGGTTTCCGCGCGCTGCCGCGGCCAGGGCGCCAGCAGCGCGACGCCGCGCTCCCGCAGACACGCCACCGCCGCGGCGAGCGCGGTGGGTGCGAGCCGGACATCGGCGTCGAGGAAAACGAGTACCCCGGTGTCACCTCCGGTCCGCCGGGCGTGCTCGGCGAGGGCGGCGCAGGCGGCGGCCTTACCGGTCCAGCCCGGCGGCGGGCCGGTGGTACCACGCAGCAGTTCACAGCGCGGGTCACCGTCCATCGCCCGCCGGGCGCGCGCGACGGTGTCATCGCCGGAGGCGTCGTCGAGGACCAGGATGCGCAATCGCCCCACCCCGGTCTGGGCGCGCAGGTCGGCGATCAGACCCGGGAGCAGGTCGGCCTCGTCCCGGGCGGGCACGCAGACGGTGACCTGCTCGGCGACCGGGGCGGGCGCGGAGGACAGGCGCGGCACGGTGCGCCGATTCCAGGCGGTGAGCACGGCGCCGGCCACAGCGAGACCCGACCCGGCGGCGACCGCGCGCCGGCCCCAGGGCCGGGCCCGCCGGCTCACGCGTTGGATTTGACCTCGTCCCACCAGCGCCGCAATGAGAAACCGGCCGGTGCGCCCGGCCGGGGCGGGTTGCGGTCCACATAGGCGAGGGCGATGACCACGGCCGCGACCGCGAGGGTGATACCGCCGACGATTCCGGCCCAGCCCGCGAAGGAGCGCGTATTCGGGTCGGCGTAACCGACCTCGGCGCGGACGGTGCTTACCTCCCCGGCGGGGAGTTTCCAGGAGACCACCGAATCGCCCTCGCGATTGCCGTTGGTCTTGGCGACCCGGGCCGGGAACGCCACACTCAGCTGCACATCGGACCCGTGCGGGGCCAGGGTCTCCAGATCCACCCGGCCGTTGAGGCTGACCAGATCGCCGTTGCGCTGGAACTTCAGATCGAACAGGCCCTGCGCCTGCTCCGAGAGCTGCGAGAGCTGTTCCACTTCGCCGAAGTTGAGATCGTCGAAGTACACCTCACTGCCGATATACCCGTCCTGGTTGTACGGCTCGATACGCACCTTGGCCGCCAGCGCCTCGGGGGCGGTGAGCTGTGGGCCCTTGTCCTCGCTGTTCTCCGGGACGACCGCGGCCACGATCCGGCCCGATACCCGGTCGTTGGAAGACAGGCCCATCGATGCCTGTACACGCAGGCACCCGGCCAGCGCCGGGGTGAGCAGCGCGGCCAGGACGAAGGCCGCGGCTATCCGCAGCCGCAGGCGGCGCGAGCGTGGAGCGGGGACCGGGGAGCCGGGTTTCGCGGTAACGGGACTCGGAGGCACGGATGACATGGTGCCAGGCCGGAACTCACCGACGCCATGCGACGGGCCCGACGACTCGACGATCGTGCCCGCCCCCGCGTCCGGTGGCGTCGCGTACCAGCCGGACCAGCAGCGGAACCCCGAGAAAACCGAGGACGATACTCCCGTAAGCGGCCGAATACGGCAGTCCGAGGAACACCGCGTGCGCCAGCGCGGACCCGAGCCAGGTCCACAGGAACATCAGGACCGGAATACCGGGCCGCTCGGGTCCGCGAGCGGCCCGCTCCCATGGGGTGAGCGCCGCGGCCATCACCGCCGCCACCACCAGCCACCCGAGGTAGTTGGTGTACGGGACGACCGAGAGTCCGGGCAGCCCGGAATCGGCGTCCTGCCACTGCCATTGACCGTCGGCCACCATCTGGGGGTCCAGGAACAGATCCCAGCCCACCGCGCCCACCGCGGTCGCGCCGATCCGCGCCACCGGTCGCGGGCACAGCAGGCCCGCGACCACCCAGATCGGATACAGTCCACCGGTCCACGCGAGCGGTACCACCAGGGGAACATCGAACAGTTGTGGCCCGATCCGTCCGTCCGCGTAGTCGTAGGCCCCGAACGGTATCCCGGTCGCCGTGCCCACTGCCTCGGCGACCAGGCCGATCCCGGAGACGATCACCGCGAACCCGGCCGCGTAGCCGATCCCGCGCGTCACCGCCGCGTGCAGCAGAGCCGTCCCGGCCGTCAGCACGACCACGGCCACCGTCACCGCGTCACGCGCCGGACCGGTGGTCAGCGGGTAGGCGATCTGGGTACCGACCAGCACGACGAGCAGACCCGCGGGCAGCAGGTCCCGGCGCCGCCCGGCCGCCGGACCCGCTAGCGGCGTATCCACCGGCGGATCCCGCGGCTGTCGCGCAGAACCAGGCGCGCGGCGGTCCGCCCGCTGGCCCCGGACACGCCGCCACCGGGATGGGTCGACGCACCGGTCAGGTAGAGACCGGGTGCGCCGGGCACCCGCTGCCCGGACAGTTCCGGCAGTGGCCGCCACAGCATCATCTGGTCCAGGCTCATCTCCACATGCATCACATTGCCGCCGCGCAGCCCCATCTCGCGTTCCAGATCCACCGGCGTCTGGACGTGCCGGTCCAGGACCGAGCCGGCGAACCCGGGGGCGTGCCGATCCAGTTCGGCGATGATCCGGTCCGCTTCGGTGCCGGCGTGCCGGTCCCAGCCGCCGTCGGCGGCCAGCCGGTAGGGGTGCCACTGCGACCACAGTGAGAGCTGATGCTGCCCGGCGGGCGCGATACTCGGGTCCAGCGCGCTGAAACTCATCGCGAGCACGACGGGCCGAGGTGGTAACCGGCCGCCCAGGGCGCTGCCGTGGGCCAGCGCCAGATCGCGCCGATCCGAGACCAGCAGTTGCAGTCCGGTCGCCGAGTCGGCGGGTGTCGCGCCCGGGTACCGCGGGAGCTCGCTGGTCGCGGCCCGCACCACCATGCCGATACCCGGGCCCACCCGGATCCGCCGCTGCCACCGCCGCAGCGGTTCGGGATCGAAGCCGCCCGCGCGCAGCAGTTCCAGGGTGGTGAGGATATGGGTACCCGCGATCACCGTGGTCGCGTCGTATTCGCGACCGGCCGCGGTGCCGACCCGCCAACCGTCGACCCGGCGGGTCAGCGTGGTGACCGCGTCACCGGCCGTGATCCGGCCGCCGTCGCCGCGCAACCGGGCCACCAGCGCCTCGGTGAGCGCACCGCTGCCGCCCACCGCCCGGCCGGGCGGCAGGGTGTGCATGAGCGCCGCGAACGCCACCATCGGCGCCGTTCCGGGCTCGGACATGGGCGGCCCCGACTGCGCCCCGAACCACGCCAGCGCCGCCTTCAGCCGCTCGTCGTCGAACCAGGTGTCCAGCAGCGCGTCACCGGACTGCAGGAACTCCCGGGACAGCGCGCTGCCGCCGTCACGGGCGTCCAGCCCCCAGAACGAGCGCAGCAGCCGGCCCCCGGTGGGCGCCCCGCCGAACGAGCGCATGACCCGGCGGGCCCGCGGCTCCCAGACCGTCACGAAGCGCCGGTACGCCGCGGCGTCGCGGTCGCCGCAGGCGGCGGCCACGGACGCGCAGGTCCGGTCCAGGTCGCGGTGGAACACGATCGGCGGCGCGCCGGTCTCCGGGCAGGCCGGGGTGAAGGCCCAGGGGTCGCAGTCGAGGTAGCGCAGCCCGAAACGGGCCAGTTCGAGTTCTTCGACGATCCCGGTGTGCCGGACCATCAGATGTGCCGAGGAACCCCGATCGACCCGGTGGCCGGGGAAACGCTCCACGGTCGATACGGCCCCGCCCAGTACCGTATCGCTCTCCAGGACGTGGACCCGGCGACCCCCCCGCGCCAGATAGCAGGCCGCCACCAGCGCGTTGTGGCCGGAGCCGATGATCACCACGCTCATGGCAGCAGTGGCAGCGGACGGCCGAGGATCCCGAAGCGGCGGTTGTCGCCGGCGAACACGAAATCACGCAGGACGTCGCGGAAACCCATCCGCCGGTACAGGCGCCAGGCCCGGTTGTCCTCTTCGCCGACCTCCGGGGTGGACAGCAGTACGGCCTGTTCGGGGCGGTCCCGCAGCAGCCGCTGGAGCAGGGTCTCACCGATACCGCGACCCTGCGCGCTGGGGTGTACGTGGAGTTCGGTGAGCTCGAAGTAGTCGCCGAGCAACCGGGCGGCGGCCGGCTCCGGCCACCCCGAGCGGCGCATCCCCGCGTGTACCTGCTGCTGCCACCACTGATGGGGGCCGCCGCGATAGCCGTAGGCGATGGCCACGAGGGGGGAATGGCGCAGGTCGAACTCGCCGTTGTCCTCGGGTACCACCGCGGCGACCGCCTGCCAGCCCGCACGGTGGGTGTGCTCGGTCCACATCGGCGCCCGATGGTGTTCGGTGCCGTGCGGATAATCCATGGCTGCGACGTAGACCGCCAGCGCGTCGTGCAACCGGGCGCGCAGCGCGGCTACCGAGAGGTCGACGACGACCGGGACGGGGAGATTGTTCGACTTGACGGCTGTCATTGCGATATCGGTGGGCTCTTTCGCGGTCGGCAGGGCGGGTTCCGGGCACACGAACATGTCGGTGGTCGTCTCTATATTCAAGCTCGAGCCAAACGTTCGAAAACCTGTTCGCCCCCGCGGTGCACGCTCAGCCTGCCATACCGGTGGACCGCTGCGGGGGGTGACGGGCGAGATACGGAGGGACGGCTATGTCGGATCGAAGCGTGCACCCGGTACAACCGGGACGGGCGGGGATGCTGTTGCGGCGCGCCGACGGGTTGCTCATGGAGGCGGCGGGGGAGCGGGATCCGCGGGAACGATTTCGCGTCGCCTATCTGGCGGCCCTCCGGGGCGCGGGGGCGGTGCTGGCGCTCACCGGCGCCGATACCGCGCCCCGGGCCCGCTCCCGTAACGCGTGGGTGATGTTGCAGCGCGCGGCGCCCGAATTCGTGATGTGGGCGGACTATTTCAGTGGCCATTCCGCGACCCGGGCGGCGCTGGAGGCCGGCCTGCCCCGGTATATCGACGAGGTGGCGGCCGACGAGTTCTCCTCGCGGGTGGCTGCCTTCCTGCACGACGTCGAGGATCTCATCGCGCCGGCCGCCCGGCTGCGCGCCGCGGGCGACGGAGACGACGCGCCCCGCCGGTGAGCGCCGCCGGCCGCCGGACCTCTGGATTCGGCCCGCGCCGGATTCGATCCGGCGACGAACTTCGTTCGGCTGCACCCATATGGTGGTACCACTCTTGGCGAACTCGTATCATTGATGACAGATAGCCGCCAAGGGGTTATCTGTCGCCTACCCGGAGGCGACAGCCACGTCCTAGTGCCGGGGGAGGTACCGTGCCACTCTCCGAGCACGAGCAGCGCATGCTCGAACAGATCGAGAGCGCTCTCTATGCTGAGGATCCCAAGTTCGCGTCGTCCGTCCGCGGTGGACGTCTTCGTACGACCTCGAGTCGTCGTAGACTCCAGGCCGCGGCCTTGTTCGTACTCGGGCTCGTCCTACTCGTCGCGGGTATCGCCCTTCCGGTGCGGCCCGGCGGCTTCCCGATCATCAGTCTGATCGGATTCATCGTCATGTTCGGCGCGGGAGTGCTGCTCCTGCTCGGCGGCGCCAAGGGCGCCACGCCGGGCCGGGGCGGGAGTTCTCCGGGCGATTCCGCCGCGGCCGGTTCCTCGGAACGGGCCGGCGGGCGCGGGCGTCCCCGCCGTTCCGGCGGGTTCACCGAACGTATGGAGGATCGTTTCCGCCGCAGGTTCGAGGAGTAGCCGCCGGCGCTCGCGCCGGCTCTGCAGCCGAACAGCGGTGCCGCACCGGGAATCCGGTGCGG